>JAIXTZ010000212.1 GCA_027483745.1 Lysobacteraceae bacterium | reverse complement strand
TCGTCGTTGAACTGGTTCTCGTTGGCGATGGTGGTGTCGCCGATGTCGCCGGCCATCGTCACCACGAAGTTGTAGCCGCTGCGGCCGTCGCCGTCGAAATCGACGTAGACGTTGACGCGATCCGAGGGTGGCACGTTGTCGCGGCCGCCCCGCGGCGAGAGGCGCGGGACGCCCTCGGGCTGGAGGTTGCGGAAGGCGATGGCGAGGCCTTCGGGCGTCGACTTCACCCAGGCCTCCGTGCGCAGCGCGGCAGGCTCGCGGGTCAGCGGCTGAACGCCGCGGAAGTCGGTGACGTGGCGGGCGTCCGCCCACTCGGCGGGATCAATCCGCCCGTCGAGGGTGATCGGCGTCCGCGCACCGAGGCCGGAGGCGCACAACGCGACGAGCAGGGCGAGGCCGAGACGTGACCGCGCGGGGATGGGGATTCGGCGCATGGCGGCCTCGAGGCGAACGACGGCGGCCAGCCTGCACGGGCGCCGGCCCCCTCGCCTCGCCCGGAAGTCACCCTCCCCAGGGGCGAGGTCAGCGGCGATTCACTTCGCGGCCGCGGCCGTCTTCGAGCGCTTGGCCGGCGCCGGCTTCGACGGCTCGGCCTTGGTGCGCGGCTTCTTCGGTGCCGGTTCGTCCTTCGGCTGCAGCATCGTGCCGGTGCACTTGGCCGAACCGCAGCGGCATTCCCAGAGCTTCTTCAGCGCCGGCGTGTAGGGCTCGTCGAGCACGATGCCGTAGTTGTAGCTGAGCTCCTCGCCCGCCGCGATGTCGCGCAGGGCGTGGATGTAGACCTTGTCCTTGTGCTTCTTGCCCTTGGCGTTCTCTTCCTGCACGGCCTCGCAGTTCGGCGCGCAGCTGTGGTTGATCCAGCGCGCGACGTTGCCGTCGATGTTCGCGTCGATCACGAACTCGTCGTTGAGGCTGAACAAGAAAGTATGGCCGGTTTCGTCGTGGCCGGCGTAGTCGGCATCGACCTCCGCGTGCGACCGCACCTCGCCCTTGTAGCGCACCACGCGCTCGCCCTTGGCGATGGCCTCGGTGGCGAAGACGCCGTTGCCGTGGATGGACGACTGGCGGCGTTCGATTTTCTTTGGCATGGGTCAAGGCGGATGGCGGAAAGAGGCCTATTCTGGCCGCGTCCCGAGCGCAGGAACAGCCCATGTCCGCCGTCGCGAGTTGGCACGAGGAAATGCAGTCGGCGTGGCTGTACCGGCGGCTCGCCGCCGCCGAGCGCGACGCGCGGATGGTGGCGCTGTTCGAGCGGCTGGCCGGCACCGCCGAGCAGCAGGCCCTGCGCTGGGCGGCGCTGATGGAAGCGCCACACCCCGTATTCGCGCCGACCGCGCGGGCCCGCCTTGCCGCCCTGCTGATGGCGCGGATCCCACCGCGTCGACTGACGCCGGTGCTCCGCGCCTTGAAGGTGCGCGGCCTCTCGGCCTACGACGCAGCACCCGCCGGCCATGCCCGGCACACCCGCGTGGAAGACATCGGCCATCGCCATCGCGGGCCCGGTGGCGGATCGCTCCGCGCGGCGGTGTTCGGCATCAACGACGGCCTGGTGTCGAACGCCAGCCTGATCCTCGGCATGGTCGGCGCGGGCTCGGGCGATGCGACGGTGTTGGCCGCCGGCGTGGCGGGCCTCTTGGCGGGCGCGCTGTCGATGGCGGCCGGCGAGTACGTCTCGGTGCGTTCGCAGCGGGAGCTGTTCGAATACCAGATCGGCCTCGAGCGCGAGGAGCTCGCCGAGTACCCCGAAGCCGAGGCCGAGGAGCTGGCCCTGATCTACGCCGCCCGCGGCATCGATCCAGTGGACGCCCGGCGGATGGCCGACCAACTGGTCGCCAACCCCGAGCACGCGCTCGACGTGCTGGCCCGCGAGGAGCTCGGGCTCAACCCCGACGACCTCGGTTCACCCTGGGGCGCGGCGATCTCGTCCTTCCTCGCCTTCGCGGTCGGGGCCACCCTGCCCCTGCTGCCCTTCCTGCTCGGCGGCAGCCTGCCGACGGCCGCCTATGTCGGTGGTGGGCTGTCGGCCGCCGGCCTGTTCGCCACCGGTGCGGCCATGAGCCTGTTCTCGGGGCGGAATGCATTCGCCGGGGGGCTTCGCATGCTGGCCATCGGCGGCGGCGCGGGCGCCCTCACCTTCGCGATCGGCCACCTGCTCGGTGGCGCGATCGGCTGAGGCGCTGGCTCAGGCGGCCACCGGCGTCGCAACGCGCTTCGCCCGCCAGCGCCGCTCCTGCACCACGATCACCGCGAGATAGAGCACGACCACGGCGGCAGGAATCGCCACATAACGATGATCCGGCAGCGCGTAGTGCAGCCCCAGCACGGCGACGACGCGGGCCAGCGCGTGGGCGTAACCGATCCAGTGGCCGATGATCCAGCTGTAGACCATCCACATCGACACGCTGAGCACGGCGACGCCGAGCGGCATCGCGCTGGGCTCGACGATGCCGAACGGGATGGCGATGGCATAGGCCAGCAGCGCCTGGGCCATGCCGACGAAGAACAGCCCTTGGAACACGTTCTTCGGCTTGGTCTTGTCGAGGAAGTCCTCGCCGGTGAGCTTGGAGAGGCCCATGCCGAGGTAGGCGATCATTCCGGTGGCGATGACCAGCATCATCAGCATGGTCGATTCGGGCAGGAACAGCCCCGCTACGCCCACCGCGGCCCACGCGATCGTGCCCGCCAGGGGCATCGCGAGGCCGCGCGCGGCGGCGAACTCCGCGCGCTGCACCTCGAGGCTGCGCTCAGAAGAAGACATGGCGCATCCAGCCGAAGCCACCGGTCCAATACGCCACCCAGGCGAAGCCGAAGCCGGCCCAGCCGAAGCCCTTGGCGGCCTTGATCGCCCGGCCAATCACATAGGCGCCGGCGGCGATCAGGGCGATGCGGGTCAGGTCACGCGATTCCACGGTTGCTCTCCTTCGTCGGCCCCCACCGTGGGGGCGTGGAGGCAGTCTCCCGAAGACTCGCTCCGCCCCCCATCCACGGCCGTCAGCACTTGGAGGTGACGGCTGTCACGTTAGGCCCGGGCCCTGCCCAGAAGGCCTTCACCCCGTCGCGATTGAGCCCATCGCGGGCAATCCGTACAATTCCGGTCCTGATTCTGCCCGGGGCCGCCCGGGCTCCGGCCAGCCCATCCGCCAGCCCCTGCGAGCGACCGCCCCGATGCTTCGCGTCACCAAGCTCACCGATTACGCCACCGTGGTGCTCACGGTGCTC
The DNA here is from genome assembly GCA_027483745.1 of Lysobacteraceae bacterium. The sequence continues at coordinate 1,017 of JAIXTZ010000212.1, read as the reverse complement.
GCCGAGCAGGCCGAGCGCGTGCACAGCGCCGCCGAGCTGGCCGAGCGCTCGCGAGTGGAGGCGGCCACGGTGGCCAAGGTGCTGAAGCTGCTGGCGCAGGCGGGTCTGGTCGAGAGCTTCCGCGGCGCGGCCGGTGGTTACCGACTGGCCCGCCCCGCCGCCCAGATCCGGCTGGCGGACATCGTCGAAGCGCTCGAGGGCCCGCTCGGCATGACCGCCTGCAGCGTGCACGACGGCGACTGCGGCATCGAGGCCCATTGCGGCATCCGGGCGGGCTGGCAGCGCATCAACGACGTGCTGCTCGACGCGCTGAACCGCACCACCCTGGCCGACATGCTGGCGCCCGCGCCGGCCCCCGTTCCGAAGAACCCCAAAGCCATCCCGGCCGCCCTGGTCCCGTCGACCTGAGCGCGCCCCGAGGAGAGCCACCATGACCGCACCCACCGTCGAGACCACCCTGCCCTCCGGCAAGCCGCTGGAGGCCGGGGTCGAAGAGGCCCTGAACCGTCGCTACGACGCCGGCTTCGTCACCGACATCGAAACCGAGTCCTTCGCGGCCGGCCTGAGCGAGGACGTCGTCCGCGCCATCTCGGCGAAGAAGAACGAGCCCGAGTGGATGACCGAGTGGCGCCTCAAGGCCTACCGCCACTGGCTGACGATGACGCCGCCGGAGTGGGCGAAGTTGAACGTCGCGCCGATCGACTACCAGGCCATCAGCTATTTCGCCGCGCCGAAGAACGCGCCGAAGTCGCTGGACGAGATCGACCCGAAGCTGCTCGAGGCCTACGACAAGCTCGGCGTGCCGCTGCACGAGCGCGCCCGCTTGGCCGGCATCGCCGTCGACGCCGTGTTCGACTCGGTCTCGGTCGGCACCACGTACAAGGACGAGCTCAAAAAAGCCGGCGTGATCTTCTGCTCGATCAGCGAGGCGATGCACGAGCATCCCGAGCTCGTGAAGCAGTACCTCGGCTCGGTCGTGCCGGTGGGCGACAACTACTTCGCCGCGCTGAACTCGGC
>JAIXTZ010000308.1 GCA_027483745.1 Lysobacteraceae bacterium | reverse complement strand
GTCGTACAGGTGACGCCGACGGGCTTGTGGTACGCGATGTAGACGTGGCGGCGTTTGTTCGCGGCACCGGCGGCGCGTTGCGCGACGTTCTGGCCATCGACGGCGACCTTGTCGCCCTCGCCCAGTTCGGCGCCGACGCGGGCCCGGATGCCGTTGACCGTAACGCGGCCTTCGCCGATGAGGCGGTCGGCTTCGCGGCGCGAGCAGTAGCCCGCCTCGGAGAGGTATTTGTTCAGGCGCATCGCTGCGTGCCGAAAGGGAAAGGGCGCGCAGGATACCCCTCGGCCGGGCCGGGCACCTGAACCCGGCCCCTCACTTCAGGCCTACGCGCGGCGCGGGGATTTCAGCGATCCTCGGCGGCTCGCCAACCCTCGGGACCCCGCATGAGCCTGCTGCGTCGCCTTTCTCCCCTGCCCGTCCTCGCCACCGGCCTCGCGCTGGCGGCGGCCTCCGTCGCCGCCGCGGCGGGCCGACCGATTACCCACGAAGACCTCTGGGGCTTCGCCCGCCTTTCGCCGCCGGCGCTGTCGCATGACGGCCGCTACGCCGCCGTGGTCGCCACCCAGCCCGCCTACGACCCGGCGCAGCAAAGCGCCGACCTCTGGCTGCTGCCCACCGACGGCAAAGGCCAGCCGCGCCAGCTCACCTTCAGCAAGGCGGCGGAAGCCGGCCCGGTGTTCAGCCCGGACGGTTTGCAGCTGGCCTATACCGTCCAGCGCGAAGGCGACACCGCGCCGCAGGTCTACGTGATCGACCTGGCCCGGGGCGGCGAGCCGCGCCGCGTGACGTCGATCTCGACCGGCGCACGCACGCCGCAGTTCTCGCCGGACGGCTCGCGGATCCTGTTCATCAGCACGGTGTTCCCCGGCACGATGAACGATGCCGACAACGTGCGCATCGCCGCCGAGCGCAAGGCGCGCAAGGACAATGTCCGCATCTACACCGGCTTCCCGATCCGCAACTGGGACCGCTGGCTGGACGACCGCCAGCAGCGGATTTTCGTGGTGCCGGCCGCTGGTGGCGAGGCCAAGGACCTGCTCGCGGCCTCGGCGCTGGTGAAGGAGCCCGGCTTCGGCGGCCGCTTCACCGAGACCGGCGAAGAGATCGATGCCACTTGGACGCCGGACGGCCAGGCGGTGGTGTTCGCGGCCACGGTGAACCGCCACCGCGCCGCCTTTGCCAACACCCACACCGACCTCTACCGCGTGCCGGCCACCGGCGGTGAGGCCGAGCGCCTTACCGGCAACGGCGCCATCGGCGCGCAGAACAGCCATGGCCGTCCGCAGTTCAGCGCCGACGGCCGCCACCTCGTGGCGCAGTTCACGCCGCGCGGCGAGAAGGTCTACCAGCCCACGCACCTCGCCACGTTCTCGTGGCCAGCGGCCAAGGCCGGCCCGACCATCACCCTGCCCGGCGACCTCGCGGTGTCGAGCTTCGGCATCGATGCCGACAGCCGCACCGTCTGGATGACCGCCGAAGAAGCCGGCCACGAGACGCTGTTCACCGCCCGCATCGGCGACACCGAAGCCCGCCGTGCGTTCGAGATGGAGCGTGGCGTGTACACCGGCCTGCAAGTGGCCGACGCCGCCCGCGGCGTGCTGGTGGCGAACTTCGACAGCGCGGTGAATCCGCCGGAAGTCGTGCGCATCAACCCGCGCGGCGGCCATCGCGCGATTTCGGCGTTCAACAGCGCCCAGGCCGCGACGCTCGACCTCGCGCCCGCCGAGACCTTCTGGTTCGAGAGCGAGCGCGGCGCACGCATCCACAACCTGCTGGTGAAGCCGGCGGGCTTCGACCCGGCCAAGAAGTACCCGCTGTTCGTGCTGATCCACGGCGGCCCGCACATCATGTGGCGCGACAGCTTCTTCACGCGCTGGAACTACCACCTGATCGCCGGCACCGAGCGCGTGGTGCTGCTGACGAACTACACCGGCTCGACCGGATTCGGCACCGCGTTTGCGCAGGGCATCCAGGGCGACCCGTTCGAGGGCCCGGCCAATGAGATCAACCAGGCCGCCGACGTCGCCATCGAACGCTTCGGCTTCATCGATGGCACCCGCCAGTGCGCCGGCGGCGCCAGCTACGGCGGGCATCTCTCGAACTGGCTGCAGGGCACGACCACCCGCTACCGCTGCCTCGTGAGCCACGCCGGCCTCGTCAATTCGGAAGCCCAGTGGGGCACGTCCGACGTCATCTACAGCCGCGAACAGAACGCCGGCGGCCCGGTGTGGGAGCGCGGCGGTGTGTGGGTGTCGCAGAACCCGATGCTCAAGGCCGCCGAGTTCCAGACGCCGGTGCTGGTGACGATCGGCGAACAGGACTTCCGCGTGCCGCTCAACAACACGCTCGAATACTGGTCGCTGCTGCAGCGCCGCGGCATCGAGAGCCGCCTGCTGGTGTTCCCGGACGAGAACCACTGGATCCTGAAGGGCGAGAACAGCCGCACCTTCTACCGCGAACTGGACCAGTGGCTGGACCGCTGGGAATCCGCGCCAGCGAACTGAGCCCGCGGGTTCAGGCTCGACGAAGAGGCCCGGCGATGCCGGGCCTTTTTCATTCCGCGCCGTCAGGGCGTGGTTGCCGGCGGCGGCTCCGCCGGCTTCGCGAAGGTCTCACCGAAGAAATTGCCGGGATGCCACGAGGGCCGGACGTCGTCGTTGGCGACCTCGTTGATCACCCGCGCGTTGAGCCGCGCCAGCATGGCCAGCGAGGGCCAGTCGATGGCCTGCGAGAGGTCGTCGCCCGGCTGGTGGTAGCGCTCCTTGCGGAAGGCCTCGACGCGCGCCGCCTGGTCCTGCGTCGGGTCGGTCGAACGCATGCCCTCGTCGATGTACAGCGCCGGGATGCCGGCGCGCACGAAGGCGTACTGGTCGCTGCGCACGAAGATCACTTCCTCCGGCTTCGAGTCGGGCGTCACGGCGACGCCTTCCGCGGCGGCCGCGCGTTCCACCACCGCGCCCAGCGTCGAATTCTCCGCGCCGAAGGCGGTGACGTCCGCCAGCGGAGCCAGGGCCACCGGCATGTCGATGTTGATGTTGGCGACGATGGCCTCGCGCGGCACCGTCGGGTGCTGCACGAAGTAATCCGCGCCCTGCAGGCCGGACTCCTCCGCCGTGACGGCGAGGAAGATCACGCTGCGCCGCGGCTTCTCCGGCGAGGCCGCCAACAGCCGCGCGGCCTCGAGCATCACCGCAATGCCCGAGGCATTGTCGAAGGCGCCGTTGTAGATCGCGTCGCCACCGATCGGCGCGCCCTTGCCCACGTGGTCGAGGTGCGCCGAGATCACGACGTATTCGTCCTTCAGGTCCGGGTCCGTGCCTTCGAGCAGGCCGACGACGTTGGCGCTCTGCCGCTGGCGGATCATCGAGTGGCGCTCCTGCTCGACCATCAGCGGCAGTTCGAAGGCCTGCGGGGTGCCGGCTTCCGCCGCCGCATAGGCGTCGTCGAGCGACTTGGGCGCGCCAGCGAAGAGCGCGGTGGCGCTGTCCGGACTGATCGACGCGCGAATGGCCAACTGCGGCCACGCGCCATTCGGCACGCCTTCGTCGTTCGCCCACGCCATCCGCGAGCGCCAGCTCTGCTGCACGAGACGCTCCCACGGCGTGCGCTGCTGGTCCTCGCGGGTCTGGATCTGCAGGATGCCGACGGCACCGCGGTCGACCAGCGCCTGCGTCTTGGTGAGTCCGGCCGAGTAATGCGCGCGCACTTCCGGCGGGAACTTCGAGGGCGCGCCGCCGAACACCACGACCACCTTGCCCTTCACGTCGAGGCCGGCGAGGTCATCATGCCCGTGGTCCGGGGCCGACACGCCGAAGCCGGCGAAGACCATCGGCGCTTCGGCCAGCACCTTGGCTTGGTCGAGGCTGGCCACCGGCAGGAAGTCCTTGCCCGGCGCCATCGTGATGGCGGGGCCGGACGCGGGGCGCAGCACCAGCCGCGAGGCCGGCAGCAGCGAGAGCGATTCCACCAGCGCGACCGGCTGCATCCACGCCCCCTCGGCACCGGGGCGCAGGCCGATCTGGGCGAACTCGCTGGCCACGTAGCCGGCGGCGATGTCGTAGCCGCGCGTGCCGGAGAGCCGGCCTTCCAGCAGGTCATCGGCGAGGAATTCGACGTGGGCGCGGATGGCCGGCGCGGAGGCCTCGGGCAGCGGATCGGCCGCCGGCGGGGCGGCGGACTCGCGCGGCGTGCAGGCGCCCAGCAGAAGGGCCGCGGCCAGGCCAACGGCCAGCGGCGACAACACAGGAAGACGGCTCGGGAACATCGGCACTCCGCGGCGGGATCGGGAATCCCCGAGCCTACCGGAAGGCGCGAGCGGCCGACGCGGGCGACTCAGGCCGGCTGGGCGAGCAGCACGTCGATGCGCGCGTCCTTCTCTTCCCACAGCCCGTTGAGCCACTGCTGGAAGCGCACGCGGTAGTCGCGGTCGTTCTCGTAATCGCCGCCGACCAGTTCCTGCGGCACCGGGCGCAGGCGCAGGTCGACGCGGATCTCGCGCACCTTGCCGGCGAACAGGTCGACGATGCTGGGACGCCCCTGCGGATAGACGATGGTGACGTCGACGATGCCGTCGAGCAGCTCGCCCATCGAGTTCAACACCTGCGCGACACCGCCGGATTTCGGCTTCAGCAGGTGCCGGTAGCTGCTCTGCGCCAGCTTCTTCGCGTTGGCGCGGGTGCCCTCGACGAAGTTCATCACCGAGACCGGGATGTCGCGGAACTTCGCGCAGGCCGCGCGCGCGGTTTCGAGATCGCGCCGCGCGAGCTCCGGGTTCTTCTGGATCTGCGACTTGCTGGCGCGCTTCATGAAGGGGAAATCCAGCGCCCACCACGCGAGGCCGAGCACCGGCACCCACTTCAGCGAATCCTTCAGGAAGAAGCGCTGGAACGGGATGCGGCGGTTCAACACTTTCTGCAGCACCGGGATGTCGACCCAGCTCTGGTGGTTGCTGAGCACGAGGTAACGGCGCGCGCGGCTGAAGGCGGCGTCGCCGGTGATGACCCAGCGCGTCGGGGTGAAGGTGGCGATGGCCCAGCCATTGATGGCGATCCAGCTCTCGCCGAAGGCCGGCATCCAGCGCGACACCGCGGCCCGCGCGCGCTTGAAGGGCAGCATGCCCTTGGCGACGGCCAGCGCGAGGATCGGCGTGGCATGGAGGACGGTGTTGAGGGCGACCAGCACGCCAGCGGCGGCGGCACGAAGCCAAGTGATCGGGGCGAAGCGCATGGGCGGCGGGTTTCGGGACACCTGTGCAGTTTAGGCCGGGCCGGGTGAACCGGCGTGAGCGCGACGCCCTCGGGAGGGCGATTCAGGAACTGCAGCTCAGCGCGGAGCAGCCGGGGCGGTCCTTGGCCCAGTCCGGGCGGCGGGCCGCGAAGCGCTCGGCGCCGGGCTGCGCCTCGTAGGGCCGCTGGAGCACGTCGAGCAGGGCATGCAGCTCGGCAGTGTCGCCCTGCTCGGCCGCGTCGATGGCCTGCTGCAGCAGCCAGTTGCGCGGCACGACCCAGGGATTCGCGGCATCCATCCGGGCGCGCCGCGCTTCAGCGGGTTGCGGATCGGTCGCGAGGCGCGCGGCGTAGCGGGCCAGCCAGTCGCCAAGCGTGGCGGCTTCGCGTTCGGCCTTCGCCCGGTCGTAAAGCGCCGGTTTGAGCGCGGCCACCGGATCGGCGAAGGCGTTGGCCTCGAGGGCCGCGAGCGTGCGGAAGAAGATCGTGAAATCGACCTCCGCCGCCTGCAGCGCGCCGAACAGCCCCGAGACCAGTGCCGCATCCTCGTCGCGCCAGTCGGCGAAGCCGAGCTTGTCGGCCCACATCCGCGCCTGCGCCGACTGGAAGGCTTCGACGTAGGCGTTCATGCCTGCCGTCAGCGGCTCGGCGTCGGGGAACAGCGGCGCCAGCGCCGAGGCCAGGGCCGAGAGGTTCCAGTGCGCGACCTGAGGCTGCGCGGCATAGCGGTAGCGCCGGCCCGGCAGGTCGGTGGTGTTGGGCGTCCAGTGCGGGTCGGCGTCATCGAGGAAGCCGAACGGCCCGTAATCGATGGTGAGGCCGAGCGCGCTCAGGTTGTCGGTGTTCATCACGCCGTGCACGAAGCCCACGCGCATCCAGTGG
>JAIXTZ010000121.1 GCA_027483745.1 Lysobacteraceae bacterium | reverse complement strand
TTCAGTCCATCCAGGGTTCCGCTGGTCGGGATCGACATCAGTTCGACAGCCGTGAAGCTGCTCCAGCTCAGCCAGGTCGGCAACCGTTACCGGGTCGACCACTACGGCGTGGAGGCGCTTCCGCCCAATGCCGTGGTCGAGAAGAACATCGTTGAGGTCGAGGCGGTGGGTGAGGCGATCAAGCGCGCGCTCAACCGCTCCGGCAGCAAGGTCAAGCACGCGTCGGTCGCCGTCTCTGGCGCCGCGGTGATCACCAAGGTGATCAGCATGTCGGCGGATCTCGACGACGACGCGATGGAAGACCAGGTGCAGCTCGAAGCGGCGAACTACATCCCGTTCCCGATCGACGAAGTCAGCCTTGATTTCGAGGTGCTCGGGCCGGTGCCGTCCAGCCCGGAGAACGTGCACGTCATCCTCGCGGCCTCGCGCACCGAGAACGTCGAACTGCGCCAGCAGGCGCTGGAGCTCGGCGGCCTGACGGCGAAGGTCGTGGACGTCGAGGTGTTCGCCCTTGAGAACGCGTTCAAGCTCGTCGCCGACCAGCTCGGCGTCGGCAAGGACGCGATCGTCGCGCTCGTCGACATCGGCTCGACGATGACCACGCTGAACGTCATCCGCAACGGCCGCAGCATCTACGCCCGCGAGCAGGTCTTCGGCGGCAAGCAGCTCACCGACGAGATCATGCGCCGCTACGGCATGAGCTACGAGGAAGCCGGCGCCGCCAAGCGCCAGGGCGGCCTGCCGGAAAGCTACGAGCCGGAAGTCCTCGAGCCCTTCAAGGAGGCGATGGTCCAGCAGGTCAGCCGCCTGTTGCAGTTCTTCTACGCCGGCTCCGAGTTCAACCGTGTCGACCAGGTCGTGCTGGCGGGCGGGTGCGCTTCGATCAGCGGCGTCGACCGGATGGTCGAAGAGCATCTCGGCATCCCGACCGTCATCGCCAATCCGCTGGCGAACATGGGCTTGGGCCCGCGCGTGCAGGCTCACGCACTGCAGCAGGATGCGCCCTCCTTGATGATCGCCTGCGGCCTGGCCCTGAGGAGCTTCGACTGATGGCACGCATCAATCTATTGCCGTGGCGCGCCGAGCGCCGCAAGCAGCGCCAGAAGGACTTCATGACGATGCTGGGCGGCGCGTTGGTCGTCGGCGTCGCGCTGGTGTTCGCGGGTTCTTGGTACTACGACCAGCAGGTCGAAGGGCAGACCGGCCGCAACGATTTCCTCAAGCAGCGCATCGCCGAGGCGGTTGCGCAGAACGAGGAGATCAAGACCGTCGAGGCGCGCAAGGCCAGCCTGCTGCAGCGCAAGGAAGTCATCGAGGAGCTGCAGGCCGATCGCTCGCAGAACGTCCGGCTTTTCGAGGAGCTGGTCCGAACCATTCCCGACGGTGTGCGCCTGGTCACGATCAAGCAGGCCGGACAGGAGCTGTCGCTGACGGGTCGCTCGCAGTCCGAGTCGCGGGTCAGCGCGTACATGCGCAACCTGGAAGCCAGCGGACTGATCAACAACCCGCGCCTGAGCATCATCAAGGCCGGTGACTCGACGCAGCCGGGCGCCGCCGCGTCGCCGACGACCCCGGCCGACCGGTCGCTGCCCTTCGGCTTCGAGATGACCGTCACCCTGCGCTCCACCAGCGACGAGGCGGCAGCGGAGGACGAGGCGACTGAAGGCGCACCGACCAATGCGCCGGCCGCCGCTCCCGGCAGCGCGCCCGCGGCCGCGGCCCAGGCCTCCTGAGGACCCGACCATGGCCAAGAGCAAGTTCAAACTCAGCGACATCAACAACCTCGACTTCAACAACACGGGGGGCTGGCCGCAGGAGGCGAAGATCGGAGCCTGCGTGCTCGCCACGGTCGTGATCGTTTTCCTCGGCTGGTACCTCGTGATCCGCGACAAGCAGACGACGTTGGAGGGCTTGGAGGCGGAAGAGGTGACGCTGCGCGGCGATTTCGAACGGGAGGCCGCGAAAGCGGCCAATCTGGAGCCGCTGAAGGCGCAGCTCGAGCAGATGGAGCAGATGCTCAAGCAGATGCTCCGGCAGTTGCCCTCCAAGACGGAAATGCCGGATCTCATCGTGGACATCTCGCAGACGGCTCGTGCCACGGGCATCAACAACGAGTTGTTCCAGCCCGGCGCCGAGGTCATCAAAGACTTCTACGCCGAGCAGCCGATCACGCTGGAGATGAGCGGCACCTACCACCAGTTCGGCCGCTTCGTCAGCGGCGTCGCCTCGCTTCCTCGCGTGGTGATCATGACCTTCCACGACATCTCACTGACCCCCAAGGAAGTGCGCCCCGGCGAGCCGGCGCTTCCGCCGGGTACGCTCGGCCTGAAGGGCACGATCAAGACCTACCGCTATCTCGACGAGGACGAACTCGCCAAGCAGGCGGAGGCGCAAAACGCCGCCGCCCAAGGGGGCGTCGCGACACCTGCCGCAGCGACGGCCGGAGGTGCGCCATGAGCTCGCGCATCCTGAAGGCCGCTGTTCTCGTCGGTGTGGCGCTCGCGGTGACCGGCTGCGGCCGGAGCACGGCCGATCTCGAAGCGTGGGTGGCCGAAGTCAAGGCCCGTCCGGCGCCGCCGCTCGATCCGCTGCCGCCGCTCCGTACCTTCCCGCCGGTGGAGTACACCGCCGACACGCTGCGCGATCCGTTCTCGGCCCCGGTCGGCAACCGCGACGCCGCGGGCCCGAGGCCGGATCCGAACCGCCGCAAGGAAGCCCTTGAGGCTTTCCCGCTCGATGCGCTTCGGATGGTGGGCACGATCGGCACGGGAGCCAATACGGTGGCCCTGGTGTTGGCGCCCGACAAGGTGACGTACCGCGTGCGGGTGAACAATTACCTGGGGCAAAGCGACGGCCGCGTGGCATCGGTCGCCGCCGAGCGCATCGAGATCGTCGAGCTGGTATCCGACGGTGCAGGTGGATGGCTCGAACGGCAGGCCAGCTTGGCCTTGGATGAAAAGTAATGGGGACGCGCATGACTACCTCGACGACTGAAGGCGCACAGATGAGCACGAAGAAAATCGCGGCCCGTGCCGCTCTGGCGGCCTGCCTGCTTTGGACGGCGACGTTCCCGGCCTTGGCGGCCAACACCCTGAAGGACGTGCGCTACGCGACCGGCAGCGGTGGCAAGGTGGACATCACCTTTGAATTCGACCAGCCGGTCGGCGCGGTGAATGCGTTCACCACCGACGTGCCGCCGCGGATCGCCATCGATTTCCCGGAAACCGACAACGCCTTCGATGCTCGCCGTCTTGCGGTGGGATCTGGCGCGGCGTCCGCCGTTTCGGTGGTTGAAGCCGGCGGCCGGACACGAGCCGTCGTCGATCTGTTCCGCAATGCGGGCTACACCACCCGCAGCGACGGCAATCTGCTCGTGCTTTCGGTCGAGCCGGGCGCTGCAGCCTCGTCGGCCGCGGTTGCGGCCTCGCCGGACCCGGCCAAGCGCATCGACTCCGGCATCCGCGTCTCGGCGGTCGATTTCCGCCGCGGCGAGGATGGCTCGGGGCGGGTCATCCTCCGCTTCAACCAGGAAGGCGCGCAGGCCAGCCTGCGCCGTGACGGCGACCGGCTGTACGTCGACGTCGAGAACGCCCAGCTTCCGGCCGATCAGGCGCGGCGTCTGGACGTGACCGACTTCGCGACGCCCGTCACCCGCCTCGACCCGTCGGCGAAGGACGGCGGTACGCAGCTGGTGATCGCCACCGAAGGCCTGTTCGAGACCAGCGCTTACCAGACCGGCAACGAGTACGTGCTGGAAGTGACGCCGAAGGGCGCCGCCACGGCGGCTGTCGGCCAGGCAGGCGCTGCGGCCCAGCCGCAGCGTTATTCCGGCAAGCCGGTGACCTTCAACTTCCAGGACGTGCCGGTGCGCACCATCCTGCAGCTCGTGGCGGAGGAGTCGGGCCTCAACATCGTCGCGGCCGACACGGTGCAGGGCAACCTGACCCTCCGACTGATCAACGTGCCTTGGGATCAGGCGCTGGACGTCGTGCTGCGCGCGAAGTCGCTCGACAAGCGCCGCGATGGCAACGTGGTGTGGGTCGCCCCGCAGGCCGAGATCGCGGCCTTCGAACAGGCCCGGGAGCAGGCCCGCATTGATCTCGACAACAGGGCCGAGCTGGTCAACGAGATGATCACGATCAACTACGCGAATGCGGAGGAGATCGCGAAGCTCCTGACGGACGGGAGCAAGTCCGGCTCGGGCGGCGGCGGCCAGAACCAGGAGCGCGGCTTCCTGTCGTCGCGCGGCAGTGTCAGCTTCGACACCCGCTCGAACACCCTGCTCATCGCGGACAACGCGAAGAAGGTGGAGGCCATCCGCGAGTTGGTCGCCGTCCTTGACCGCCCGGTCGACCAGGTGCTGATCGAGGCGCGCATCGTCATCGCCCAGGAGAGCTTCGCCCGCGACATCGGCGCTCGATTCGGTGTGAGCGGCCAGGAGAGCGACGTCATCACCTCGGGCAACGTCGAGAGCAACCGCGGCTACTTGAACCAGGTCGCGCAGAACAACGCGGCGCTCGCCCGCTACCAGGCGGAGTTGGCTGACTTCAACGCCGGCTTGACGACCACGCGTCCGACCCGTCCGACGCTGACCCTGCCGGGCTTCAGCCAGGTGCTGAACACGGCCTTCCCGGCCGGTGCCGGCTCCGGTGCGATGGCTTTCACCATCCTCGGCAACAACCTCGATCTCGACATCGAGCTCTCGGCGCTCCAGGAAGAGGGTCGGGGCGAGGTGGTGGCCAACCCGCGCGTGATCACCGCCAACCAGCGCGAGGCCGTCATCAAACAGGGTGACGAGATCGGTTACGTGACGATCACCGGCACGGGGGGCAATGCCACCGCCACGGTGCAGTTCAAGGAAGCGGTGCTCGAGCTGAAGGTCACCCCGACCATCACGCAGGACAACCGCGTGTTCCTGAACCTCGCGGTGAAGAAGGACGAGATCGCCGGCTTTATCGCCGTGAACGGCGGCAACGTCCCGCAGATCACCAAGCGCGAGGTCACGACGGCCGTGCTCATCAACAACGGCCAGACGGTCGTGGTGGGTGGCATCTACGAGTTCGAGAAGCGGGAAGACCTGTCGAAGGTGCCGTTCCTCGGCGACGTCCCGGGCTTGGGCAACCTGTTCCGCAACCGTGGCCGAACCTCCGACAAGGCCGAGCTGCTGGTGTTCGTTACCCCGCGCATCCTGAAGGTTGCCGGCGCGAGCCACTGATCGGAAAGACGATGCCGCCCTCGCCGGGGCGGCCGGAAAAAACGGGGCTTCGGCCCCGTTTTTCGTTGTAGGGTGCCGTGGTGGCCGAACGGTGCGCGGGGAGTGGGGCGATGAGCGAGGACATCCGACTTCAAGCCGGCGAAGTGCTCTTCCGCGAGGGGGATGCGCCGACCACCGCCTTCATCATCGACGAAGGGCAGGTCGAGATCCGCGCCACCCAGCGGGGCCACGAGGTGGTTCTGGCCTTGCTCGGGCCGGGCGCCATCATCGGGGAAATGGCGGTCATCGATGCGGCGCCACGCACGGCGACCGCCGTGGCGCTGACCGTCTGCCGATTGATCGCCCTCGACCGGGCGCAGATCGCCGAGCGCATCCAAGCCGCGGATCCGGTGATCCGCGCGCTGCTGCAAGGCACGCTTCAGCGGTATCGCAGTGCGCTTTCCGCCCTTCAGGGGGGAGCGGTGCGGCAGGCCGTCGTCGAGGTGCCGGACGAAGCGGCGGGCGTCGGCAAGATGCGCTTGGAATCGCAGCTGCGTGCCGCCCTGAGTGACGGGGGGCTCGATGTCCGCTACCAGCCCTTGCTCGACGTGGCCGCCGGTCGGATCGCGGGATTCGAGGCTTTGGTGCGCTGGACGCACCCCGAGCGCGGCCCGGTCTCCCCCGCGGAGTTTGTCGCCCTGGCCGAAGAGACCTCGCTGATCGTGCCGGTGGGCGAGTACGTGTTCGATACGGCCTGTGCCGCGGCGCGCGAGTTCATCGATGCGGCGCGCCGGCCGCTGTTCGTCGCCGTGAACGTCAGCGCGCGCCAGCTGCGGGAGCCCGGCCTGCTCGAGCGCGTCATCGCCCGCATCGACGCGGCCGGGCTGCCGCGCGGAAGCATCAAGATCGAGATCACCGAAAGCCAGGCGATGGACCCGGTGCTGATGCAGGGGTTCATCGCGCTCTGCCATGGCCACGGCGTGAAGGTGGCGCTCGATGACTTCGGCACCGGCTATTCGCATTTGACCCAGATGCACCTGCTGCCCTTCGACACCATCAAGATCGACCAGGGCTTCGTCCGCACCATGCTCGCCGATGCGCGGTCGATGGCCATCGTCGAGACCATCGTGGCGATGGCCAAAGCCTTGGACGCTTCCATCGTGGTCGAAGGCATCGAAAGCGAGGCCGAGCTGGCCGTGCTCAAACGCTTGGGCTGTGACTACGCCCAGGGCTGGCTGGTGGGTCGGCCTCAGACTCGTGAAGAACTTCTCATGCGCGCTGAGGTTTTGTTCACGTAGTCGGCTGATAGCCTCGGGGGTTTGCGCCGCAAAGTGATCGAGGACGACATGGTGACGACGATGGAGCGGGCCCTTGGGGGCGTGCCGACGCAGGACGCCGGGGCGACGGGGTGGATGGCCGCTGCCGGCCTCGATGAGACGATCAATCGCGCGGTGGAGCCCATCGCCAGCGCAATCGGTGGCGCGATCTTCTCGCGGGCCTGCGTGGGTGACGGCGTCTCCTTTTCCATGAGCGGGGCCTGCGGTACGGGTGAAACGGCCATTCCGCTGATCGTCGCCTGGCTGCTCCTCGGCGGCGTCGTCTGCACGCTGTATTTCAAGTTCATCAATTTCCGCGGCTTCGCTCAGGGTTTCCGCCTGATGCGTGGCGATTACGCCGACGCGGGCAGCCCCGGCGAGGTCTCGCACTTCCAGGCGCTGACGTCGGCGGTCTCGGGCACCGTTGGCTTGGGCAACATCGCCGGCGTGGCGTTGGCGATCACGATCGGCGGTCCGGGTGCGGCGTTCTGGATGATCGTGGCTGGCCTGCTCGGCATGAGCACGAAGTTCGCCGAGTGCACGCTCGGCGTGAAATACCGCCAGCACAACCCCGACGGCACGGTGTCCGGCGGTCCGATGTACTACTTGTCGCGGGGCATCGCCGAGCGCTACCGCTCGCTGGGGGGCTTCGGCAAGGCGCTGGCCGCGCTGTTCGCGGTCTGCGCCATGCTCGGCGGCATTGGCGCCGGTTCGATGTTCCAGGCCAACCAGGCCTTCGCGCAGTTCCACAAGGTCACCGGGGGCGTGGATGGCCCGCTGGAGGGCATGGGTTGGCTGTTCGGTATTGGCATCGCGACGCTTGCCGGCCTCGTCGTGCTGGGCGGCATCACCCGGATCGGTCGCGTCACCGAGAAGCTGATTCCCGCAATGATCCTCGTGTACCTCGTCGGCTGCGGCGCGGTCCTCGTCGTCCATATCGATGCGCTGCCCGGCGCGATCGGGCTGATCGTTTCATCCGCCTTCAGTGGCGAGGCGGCCGCCGGCGGCGTGATTGGTGCCTTGCTTGCCGGTTTCCAGCGCGCGGCGTTCTCGAACGAGGCGGGCTTGGGTTCCGCGCCCATCGCCCACTCCGCGGTGAAGACGAACCACCCCGCGACAGAGGGCCTCGTCGCGCTGTGGGAGCCCTTTATCGACACGGTGATCGTCTGCACCGCGACGGCACTGATGGTCGTCGTCACCGGCGCGTGGAAGATCGAGGGCATGGAGGGCGTGGCGATCACGTCGACGGCGTTCGCGACGGTGTTCGACTGGTTCCCCTACGTGCTGACCGTGGCGGTGTTCCTGTTCGCGTTCTCGACGATGCTGACCTGGGCCTACTACGGCGCCAAGGCCGCGACCTATCTCACCGGCGAGCGTCGCTGGGTGACCAACAGTTACATCCTGCTGTACCTCGTCGCGGCGGTCGTCGCCTGCACGATGGACCTCGCGCAACTCATCAATCTCTCCGACGGCCTGATCTTCCTGATGGCCATCCCGAACCTGATCGGCGTCTACCTGCTGCTCCCGGTGGTGCGCGAGGAAGTGGACGGCTACTTCGCGAAGCTGAAGTCGGGCGAGATCCGCCCGACCTCGGGCTGAGGCGAACGCGATGGGCGTTGGCAACGCGGGCGACGCGGGCGGCATGGCCCTGCACACGAAGATGCTGCTCGGCTTCGCTGTGGGCGCCGTCGCGGGCGGGCTGGCGTTTTCCTTCGGGCAGGTCGTCGATGCCGAAGGGGCGCGGCAGACCTTGCCGTGGCTGGCTGCGACGCTGAAGTGGGTGACGCAGCCCGTCGGCTCGATCTTCCTCAACCTGCTGTTCATGCTGGTGCTGCCGCTGGTGTTCTCGGCGCTGGTGCTGGGCGTGGTGGAGATCGGCGATCCGAAGGCGCTGGGCCGCATCGGTGGCAAGACACTGGCCTTCATCCTGGTGGTGACGGGTATCGCCGTGGCCATCGGCATGACCGCGGTGACGGTGTTCCAGCCCGGTGTGGGCATCGACCCCGCGGTGGCCCAGGCGCTGATCGCGCAGTCGCAGTCGCAAGCCGCGGGCATCGTGCAGAGCGGGGAGGCGGCCTCGCCGATGCAGGTGCTGCTGTCGATCGTGCCGCGCAACCCGCTGGCTGCTGGCGTCGAGAACAACCTGATCGGCGTGATGTTCTTCGCGCTGCTGTTCGGCATCGGTGCGGCGACGGTGAAGACCGAGGGCGTGCGCACCTTCGTCGGCACCATCCAGGGCGTCTATGACATCACGTTGAAGCTGATCAACGCGGTGATCCGCCTCGCGCCCTACGCCGTCGCGGCGCTGATCTTCAACCTGATCGCGGTGAAGGGCTTCGCGGCCCTGCTGCCGCTGGCCAAGTTCGTCGCCGTGGCGATCGGGGCGCTGGCGGTCCACATGTTCGTGGTGTTCCCGCTGCTGCTCTGGTTCGTCGGCCGGATGAACCCGATCGAGTTCTTCAAGAAGGCCGAGCCGGTGATCCTCACCGCGTTCTCCACCTCTTCGAGCTCGGCCACGCTGCCGACCACGCTGCGCGTGGCGGAGGAGGTGCTGGGTACGCCGAAGCGCATCGGCCGCTTCGTCTGCACCTTGGGCGCCACGGCCAACATGAACGGCACGGCCCTGTTCGAAGGCGTGGTGGTGCTGTTCCTTGCCCAGTTCTTCGGCATCGAGCTGAGCTTCGCCCAGCAGGTGCTGGTGCTGCTGATGTGCATCCTCGGCGGCATTGGCGCGGCCGGCGTGCCGGGCGGCTCGCTGCCGGTCATCGCCTCGATCCTCGTGATGTTCGGCATCCCGCCGGAGGGCATCGCGCTGATCCTCGGCGTCGACCGCTTCATCGACATGTGCCGCACGGCGGTGAACGTGACCGGCGACCTCGTCGGCACCGTGGTGGTGTCCCGCGGCGAGCCGCCGGACCCCGTCCACGACGGGGCCGCCAAGGCGGCCTGAGGCCGCTAGCAGCCCGGCACCGAGCCTTCAAGGGCGACGCCGGGCGTCCGGCGGTGGGACAATAGGGGGCCGCGCCTCGTCAACCGGGGTCGTCGGCCTCCCTTTCCGCCTCCTGCCCAGGCCTGCCGCCGATGACCCGTCCTGCCCGCCGCGACCTCGCGAACGCCGTCCGTTTCCTTGCCATCGACGCGGTCGAGGCCGCGAAGTCCGGGCACCCCGGCATGCCCATGGGCATGGCCGATATCGCGGAAGTGCTGTGGAACGACCACCACACGCACAATCCGGCGAATCCGAAGTGGCCGGACCGCGACCGCTTCGTCCTGTCCAACGG
>JAIXTZ010000050.1 GCA_027483745.1 Lysobacteraceae bacterium | reverse complement strand
GTAGCTGTCCTCGTCGAGGTAGAAGGTGCGGCGGCTGTTGATGTGACGCGCACCGGCCTTCAGCTTGGCCTCGACCACCCACACGCGATGCAGCTCGTAGCGCATGAAATCGGGGTTCAGGTGGCCCGGGCGGACCAGGTCGGCGACCTTCGTGTTGTTGCTGTGCGCCTTGTAGGAGTTGTACGGGACATACATCTCCCTCTTGCCCACCAGCGTCCAGTCGAAGCGGTCCATCGCGCCGTTGAACATGTCCGTCATGTCGTTGGTCGACAGGCCGTCGGAGGCGGTGGCGGGGTTGTCGTAGGCGACGTTCGGGGCGCGGCGCACGCGGCGCTGGCCCGGGTTGTAGATCCACGCCTGACGCGGTGCCACGGAGTTGTTCAGGGTTTCATGCACCAGCAGCACCTGGCCGGCGAGACGCGCCGGGCCCAGCACGTCCTGCAGGAAGTACAGCAGGATGTTGTTGATGTCCTCCGAGGTGTTGCCGGGCTTGTAGTACAGGCCCAGCAGGCGTTCCTGCAGGCGGATCATCGTGTACTGGCCGCCCGGCGTCGGCGCGACGCGGTTGGCCCAGCGACGGCCGGACACGCCCTTGTACTTCAGCTTGTGGTTCCAGATCAGCTCGTAGGCGTTCTGCGGCACCGGGAACGGGAAACCCTCGGCGCAGTTCTGGATGCCTTCGCCGTTGGCGACCAGGCGGCACTGCGTCGCGTTGGTCTTGGTGAAGTCATAGGTGCGCTGCGGGAACGCGGCCGAGCGGCGCGTCGGGTAGACGTCCATCCGGAAGGTCGGGTAGCGCGTGAACATGGCCTTCTGGCCAGCCGTCAGGTTGTTGCCGTACTGGCCGACGTTGGCGCGGGTGATCTGGAACTTCGGGCGGTCGGCCGCGAACGGATCCGGATGGAACATGCCGTTTCGGTAACCCGCCGGCGGCCTGGTGATGCCACCGTCCCACGCCGGGATGGTGCCGGCGGCGTTGCCGGCCTTCTCGGCGCCGACCGGCGTCAGCGTCTGGCCCAACTGGGCCGCTTTCGCCGCGTCCACCGCGGCGTGGGCGACGCTGGCCGACAGGGCCAGCGCGCCGAAGGTGGCTGCGAGCGCAGCCTTGGTCGTCAATTTCATGCTGTTCCCTCCCAGGAGCATCAGAACGAGTAACGGACGCTGGCGGACGCGAAGTCGCGGTCGGCGATCTGGTTGTAGATGCCGCCACCCGAGAACGACGTGTACGACAGGTCGAAGACCCACGAGTTCAGGTAGTTGAACTCAGCGCCCAGCGTGAGCGACTTGCGGCCTTCGAGGAAGTTGCCGCCCGGGCCCGGCGAAATGCCTTCCACGTCATGGTTGAACGCGAGGCGCGGCGAGAAGGTGAACGCGGTGCCGAGGAAGCTGTTGTAGTCGGCGCGCGCCGCGAGGCGGTAGCCCCACGAGAAGTCGGTCGGGAAACCGCCGCCGAGCGTCTGCGGGTTGCGGGTGCAGCCGGCGAGCGCCGGGTTGAAGACCGCCGGCAGCCCGCCGGCCAGTGCCGCGCGCACGGCCGCGACGTCGCAGCCGCCGCCGGTGTCGGTGCCTTCGCCCTCGTAACGGAGTCCGCGGTCGAGGTCGACGTCGGTCCAGCCCAATTCAGCCACGGTGGAGATCTGGTCGGCGCCCAGCACCTGGCCGAAGACCTTGGTGAAGGTCATCTGCACCTGCGTCTGCGCGTGCTCGCGCCAGCCGCGGATCTCCTGGCCGAGCGCGGCTTGGCCCAGCTGGCTGCGGAACTCGTAGGCCGGCGGTGCGCCCTGGATGCGGATGAAGGTATTGAGCGGCGTCAGCGCCGCGAACAGCAGCTCGACGTCATCGATCTGGAACGGCGCGTTCGGGCGGTAGCTGACCTCGCCCTGGAAGGCGATACCGGCCGGCAGGTTGGTGTTCCAGCTCATGCCGTAGAGCTGGATGTCTTCCGGATACTCGACGAAGAAGCGGCCGGTATTGGCCGACGTGCCCGTAACGGCTCGACCCGACAGCAGCGGCAGGCGGCTGTGGTAGTTCATGAAGTAGAAACCGAACTCGGTTTCGTTGAGGTTCTCGGCGTACCAGCGCACGGCGCCGCCGTACTGGCCGTCGTCCCGGGCGTTGCGGTTCGGCAGGCGAGCCACGGCGCCACCGCAGCCGATGCCGGCGATGGTGGCATTGGTGACGCCCGGCGGCAGGCCGGTGAAGTTGAGATCGGTGTTGAGCGGGCCGGTCGGGCCGCCGAAGCAAGTCGCGAAGAAGCGCTCCGGATTGTTGACCGGCTGCGGCACGGTGCCGAAGCCGAGCATCACGTAGGTGCCGCCCGGGGTCGCGAAGTCGTTGGCGCTGAAGTACGTGCCCGAGGCGTCGACTTCGATCTCCTCGAACTCGAACAGATAGAAGCCTTCGATCGCGACGTTCTGCGTCAGGTTGAACGAACCATAGAGGGCGTCGACCGGCAGGAAGGCTTCCTTCAGCTCGGCGCCGGCGACGCGGAGCGCCGACAGGTCGACCGGGTTGACGGCGTTGATGCCGTTCTGGATGAAGGTGCTCTCGCCCCAGCTGATGACCTGGCGGCCGAGGCGCCACGTGCCGCTCTGCTCGCCGATGTTGAAGTCGCGGAAGATGAAGGCGTCGAGCAGGCGGAAGCGCTCGCCGATGCGGTCCTTGGCCTCCGACGTGAGGTCGGCGCGGTCGGCGTTCTCGAAGTCGTAGAAGTAGGTGGCGCGGGTGAAGGCACCCCAATTGCGCCAGCCCAGCTTCATCTCGGAGGTGATCTTGAAGGTGTTGGCGATCGCGTCGCCCTTGTCGTACTTCAGGTTGCCGTCGTCGCGGTTGACCGAGAAACGGCCCGTGGCGGCGACCTGGGCAGCCGAGCCCGGGAAGCCCGAAGCGCAGGCCGGGAACGGGTTGGCGGCCGAGGGGGCCGGCAGCGGCAGGATGGCCTGGTTCTGCGCACAGATCAGCGGATTGAACTGCGCCTTGCCGATCAGGTTCGGGTCCTGGTCCTCGGTGCGCCACGAGTAGCCGTAGGACACCGTCGTGTCGATCGTGCCGGTGAATTCGCCGCTGCCGAACTCGAAGGCCTGGGCCGTCGGGGCCAGCAGCGCCAAGCCGACGGCGGCGGCCAGCGGAGCGAGCGCGATGCCGCCGCGCAGATGGGTTTTGGACTTCATCAGGACTTCCTCGGGACAGGAACAATGACAAGACGACCCCCGGGGCCTCCGGGGAGGGGGCTCGATCCCTTGATCTGGGCCGCGCAAGGCGCTTGGCGCCCACGGCAGACTAGATCAAAAGCTCGAAAGTGACGACGACCCCATATTAAGAGTCCGTTAGGAAAAGGCAATGCTCCGGCGTATGGCGGATGCGTTGCGACGCAACACGCGTATCGCAGGCCCTCAGGCCGGGAAATCGGCGAGCGTGGGCGCGAAGTCGCGCGGGGCCCATCCAAGCGCATCGCGGGCCGGGTGGTCATCGAAAACGAGGTCGTCGGCGAGGCGCGAAGCCCAGCCGCTCAGCGCCGGGTGCGCCCGGCCTGCGAACGCCACCAGCGACCAAGGCACCGGGACGGGCCGGCATCGCGGCGCCGCCGCGGCCACGCTGCGCCGCAACATCTCGCCGAACGCAACACGTTCCCCACCGGGCAGGTCGAAGGCACCGCGCGGCGCCACGTCGGCTCGCAGCGCCGCCAGCGCCGCGTCAGCGAGGTCGAGGGCATGCACGGGCTGGCGCAGTCCCGGGGCGCCCTGCGGCAGGGGGAGCAGCGGCCAACGCCGGGCCAAGCCCACGACGCGGCTCAGGGTGGCGTCCCGCCCCATCCCCCAGACGAGGGTCGGCCGCAGCACCGTGCACAACGCACCCGCCGCCGCGCAGGCCGCGGAAAGGGCGGCCTCGGCCTCGGCGAGACGGGCCGCCACGGCGCGCTCGGCCGGATCGGGAGAGCCCTCCTTCACATGGACGCTGGTGGAGCCGAAAGCGACGATCCGACCGGCACGCACCCGCCCTGCGGCGACGGCGCGCGCGAACGCATCGAGCGGACCGAGACTGAGCACGGCGTCGAAGCGCTGCGGATCATCGAAGGTGTCGAGGCTGCCGCGACGCCAGACGACCCCTTCGTCCTCGTCGCGGGATGCCGGCTCGACGGGGCGTCGCGTCGGCGCAAGGACGGGCGAGGGCAGTCCGCGCCGACGCAGGGCATCGCCCAACTGGCCACTCAGGCCGAAGACAAGAAGCGGAGGACGACGCACGGCAAATCTCTCGGGAGCAAGAATGAGGATGCCACGGCGTCCCGCGCCGATGCGGGTGCGTGCGATGCTCCGCGCCGAACGAACAGCAGACGCGATTCCCGATGTCCGAGACTCCCGCCGCATCATCCACGCGCCGAGCGTGGTCCCTGCTGCTCGTGCCCGCCAGCGCATGGGCCGCCTACCTCGCCCTGCGCACGCTGGGGACGGAGCACCCGCTGGCCTTCACGGCCGCGCTGACGCTGTGGTGCGCGGGCTGGTGGGTGCGCGAACCCGTCGCCCCCGCGGTGACGGCCCTGCTTCCGCTGGCCTTGCTGCCGATGGCCGGCCTGCTGACGCCGCAACAGGTGGCGCAGGCCTATGGCAACGAACTGATCCTGCTGCTGCTCGGCGGCTTCGTGCTCTCGATGGCCGTCGAGAACAGCGGTGCGCATCGACGCCTCGCGCTGGGCATGGTGCGGGCCGTGGGCGGCGGCTCGGGCCGCGCCGTGCTGTGGGGCTTCATGATCGCCTCCGCCGCCTTGAGCATGTGGATCTCGAACACCGCGACCACCCTGCTGCTGTTGCCCGTGGCGCTGGCGGTGCTCGCCGACTACCGCGACGCGCGCCTCGGCGCGCCGTTGATCCTCGGCATCGCCTACGCCGCGAGCATCGGCGGCCTCGGCACGCCGGTAGGCACGCCACCGAACCTCGTCTTCATGAGTGTGTACGAGGAGACGACCGGCAAGGCCTTCGGCTTCGTCGACTGGATGATGATCGGCGTGCCGATCGTGGTGGTGCTCATCCCGCTGATGGCGCTGTGGCTGGGGCGCTCGCTGGGCGGCACTCCGAGTGCGGCGCTACCGCACCTGCCGGCGTGGTCGAGCGCGGAGCGCCGCGTTCTCGCCGTGTTCGCGGTGACGGCGGCGGCCTGGGTGTTCCGCGAACTGCCCTTCGGAGGCTGGAGCGGATGGCTGGGCCTCCCGGGTGCGACCGACGCGAGCGTCGCGCTCTGCGGCGCGCTGGCGATGCTGCTCGTCAGCGACGGTCGAGGGGCGCGCGTGCTCGAGTGGAAGGATGCCGAACGCCTGCCCTGGGGCGTGCTCGTGCTCTTCGGCGGGGGCATCGCGCTGTCGATGGCCTTCCAGTCGAGCGGCCTCAGCGACCTGATCGCCCAGCAGCTGCGCGGCCTCGCCGCCCTGCCCCTGCTGCCCATGCTCCTGCTGATCGTCGGCGCCGTGGTGCTGCTCTCTGAGATCGTCAGCAATACCGCTACGGCGGTGCTCCTGATGCCGATCATGGCCAGCGTCGCCATCGCCATCGACGTCGACCCGGCGCTGCTGATGTTCCCGACGGTGATGGCAGCAAGCATCGGCTTCATGCTGCCCGTGGCCACGGCGCCGAACGTGATCGCTTACGGTTCCGGCCAGGTGCCCGCGCAGCGGATGCTGAGAGAGGGCGTCGTGATGGATCTTCTGGGTGTCGCCGTGGTCTGCGCGGTCTGCTATGCGGTGTTCCGCTGACGCACGCGACGGTCAGGCGGCAACGAACACGGTCAGAAACACGAAGGCGAGGGTTGCGGCGAGGAGGACGAAGCCCAGGCGACGACCCAGCGGCCTCGCTGGAACGGCGACGACCGCGAGCAGGCCGAGCAAGGCGAGCCCTTGTGGCAAAGGGTGCGCAAGCAGGCGCAGATCGAGCGTTGGACTCGCCGTGATCACGGCCAGCGTCGAGGCAAGGACGACGAGCAGCGCGCCGCCGCCGAGGATGGCCGCATAGGCCGCGGCGGCATCGCCGAAGCGCGCATTGAACGTGGCGACGATCGCCACGGCGGCGCCGATGATGAGCGCCGCCGAGACGACGACCATGCCACCCTCGCCCACCCCGGGGATCTGCGCCGCGAACGGGGCGCCAGCGAGCAGGCCGCGCGCACCCGCCACCAGCAGGGCCGCCCCGAGCAGAAGGCGAAAACCGTTGCGGCCCCAGCCCTCGCGACTGGCCGCGAACTCGGCGAGTTCCGCCTGCGCCTTGTCGCCGTCGAGCATCCCCCAAGGGCGCACGCGCAGCACGACGCCGGTGCTGATCAGCAAGCCGGCGGCACCGAGGCCGAGCGCGCCGAGCATCGCGCCGTGGGCGGCGGCGGTGGCGGCCGGCAGGCCCTGCCATGCGGCCGCACCGGCGATGAGCGCCAACCCTGGCAACGCATAGCCGACGGCGACCAGCACGAGGCCCGCGGTG
Source organism: Lysobacteraceae bacterium (assembly GCA_027483745.1). The sequence goes on along the minus strand of JAIXTZ010000050.1, from coordinate 579 downwards.
AGCGCCGAAGCCCCGGCCTGCTGCACGAGGCCGGAGAGACCCTTGGTGGCGGTGTCGGTGCCGAGCAGCAGGGCGATCAGGCCGCCGAGGAGATAGAGGAATTCCATGGGCGTCCGCTCGACGGGCGCGGCGACGAGGCCGCGCGCTGCTTACTTCTTCTTCGGAATGTAGAGGTCGGTGATGGTGCCTTCAGCCACTTCCGCCGCCATGGCCACCGTTTCGATCAGCGTCGGGTGCGGATGGATGGTGTGGCCGATGTCGCCCACTTCCGCCCCCATCTCGATGGCCAGGGCGATCTCGCCGATGAGGTCGCCCGCATTCGTGCCGACCACGCCGCCGCCGATCACGCGATGCGTCTCGGCATCGAGGATGAGCTTCGTCGAGCCTTCGGTGCGGCCGTTGCCGATGGCGCGACCCGAGGCCGCCCACGGGAACTTGCCGACTTCGATGGCGAGGCCCCTGGCCTTGGCTTCGGTCTCGGTGACACCGACCCACGCCACTTCCGGGTCGGTGTAGGCCACGGACGGAATCACGCGCGCGACCCACTCGCGCTTCTCGCCCGCCGCGACTTCCGCGGCG
>JAIXTZ010000037.1 GCA_027483745.1 Lysobacteraceae bacterium | reverse complement strand
GCCAGCGGCGATAATGGCGGCCCGCTTCGCCGCCGTGAACCCATGCCGCTTCCGCTCTCCGACTGGCTTCTCCGCATCCAGCAGCAGCACCCGCAGGCCATCGCCATGGGCCTTGAGCGGGTGCGCGCCGTGGCGACAGCGATGCGCCTCGCGCCCAAGCCCGCGCCCGTCGTGATCACCGTCGGCGGCACCAATGGCAAGGGCAGCACCGTCGCGTTCCTCGAGGCCATCGTCCGCGCGGCCGGCCTGCGCGTGGGCACTTACACCTCGCCGCACCTGTGGCGCTTCAACGAACGGATCCGCATCGAGGGCGTGCAGGCGAGCGACGACGCCATCGTCGCCGCGTTCGAGCGCATCGACGCTGCCCGGGGCGACACGCCGATCACCTACTTCGAGTACGCCACGCTGGCGGCCTTCGACCTGTTCGAGCGCGCCGGGCTCGACCTCGTTCTCCTCGAAGTGGGCCTCGGTGGACGGCTCGATGCCACGAACCTCGTCGATGCCGACGTGGCTGTGATCACCACGGTCGACCTCGACCACATGGACTACCTCGGCCCCGACCGCGAGAGCATCGGCGCCGAGAAGGCCGGCATCCTGCGTGCCGGCAAGATCGCCGTGTTCGGCGAGAAGGACCCGCCGAGCAGCGTGCTGCGCCGCGCCTACGCGCTGGGCACCATCGCCATCCGCGGCCACAGCGATTACCTCGTCGACCGCTTCGAGGACCACTGGGTCTGGCGCGAACCGGGCTTCCAGCTTGCCCTGCCTTACCCGGCGCTGGCCGCGCCCGTGCAGGTCGACAACGCCGCTGCCGCGGTCGCAGCGCTGCGGGCCTCGCCGCTCGCCATTGCTGACGAGGCGTTCGCCCGCGGGGTGGCCGAGGCCCGCGTGCCCGGCCGCCTGCAGCGCATCGGTGAGTCGCCCGAGGTGGTGGTCGATGTCGCCCACAACCCGCAGGGTGCTCGGCAGCTCGCCGCGTGGCTGGTGGCGAATCCGAAGTCGACGGTGGCGGTGTTCTCGGCGCTCGGCGATAAGGACATCGAGGGCGTGGTGGCGGCGCTGGTCCCGCACGTGGCCGCCTGGCAGCTCGGCCCGATCACCGACGTCGGCCCGCGGGGGCTTCCGGTCGAGGCGCTTGAAGGTCGTGTCCGCGCGGGTGGCGCCTCGGCCGTCCAGGTCCATGGCGACCTCGGCCAGGCCTTGGCGGTCGCGCGCGAGGCAGCGGGCGAGGGCGGGCGCGTCCTCGTTTTCGGCAGTTTCCACACCGTGGCCGCCCTTGCGAACGCGCCTCGCTGAACCCGGGCTCGCCGTCCGGATGGGGCAGCGGCAGGGCGACCGCCTATAATTCCGCGTCCCCTCCGTTCGGAACCTCGATGGACGTCAAGGTCAAGCAGCGCCTCATCGGTGCGCTGGTGCTCGGTGCACTGGCGGTGATCTTCATCCCGATGATCGTCATCGGCCCGGAGTCGAAAGGCGCCGCCGACGCGGCCGAAGTGCCGATCACCGTTCCGGACGCGCCGGACGGCGAGTTCATCACCCGCGAGATCCCGCTGGGCCCCCCGGTCGCCACGTCGGCGCCCGCCGTCGAGGGCGTGACCGCCGCGGATCCGGCCGATCCGAACGCCTTGGCCACCGTCGATGCGACGGCGAACATCGCACCGCGCGTCGACGCTCTCGCGGTCGATGCTTCGGTGCCCGTCGATGCCGCCACGGGGCTGCCGACGCCGGCCCCGGCCCCGGCGCCTCCTGCGCCGACCGCAGGTGACGCGACGCCCGCCGCCGTGACGCCCGCGCCTGCGGTCGCCACGCCCGCACCGGCACCGGTCGCACCGCCGCCGGCGCCTGCCCCGGCCACCCCGCCGCCTGTGCCCGTGGCGCCGGCTGCGGTCGCCGCCGGCGATTACAGCGTCACCGCCGGCAGCTTCGGCAATCGCGCCAATGCCGACGCGCTCGTTGCGCGGCTGAAGTCCTCCGGCCTTCCGGCCTACACGGAGGCTGCGCAGGTGAACGGCCAGCCCGCGACCCGCGTGAAGGTGGGCCCGTTCGCCAACCGCGCCGCCGCCGAAGCCGCGCGCGTGCGCACCGCCGCAATCTCCGGTTCCGCCGCCGTGGCTACCGGCGACGCCGCGCCGTCTCCGGCACCGACCTCGGTCGCCACCGCGCCGCGTGCTGCGGCAGAGATCCCGCGCGCCACCGTGAGCGCCAGCGGCTTCGCCGTGCAGCTCGGCGCCTTCGCCAGCGAGGGCGATGCGCAGGCCCTTGTGGCCCGCGCCCGCGCCGCCGGGTTCGCCGCGTTTGAACAGCGCGTGCCCACGGCCAACGGCGTGTTGTGGCGCGTTCGCCTCGGCCCTGCGGCCGACCGCGCCGAAGCCGAGCGCCTGAAGTCGGACGCTGCCGGCAAGCTCGGCGTGTCCGGCATCGTCGTTCCGCACCCGTGACGGGCCTCGACACCGCCATCCTCGTCGTCATCGGGCTCTCGGCCGTCCTCGGGGCGATCCGGGGGATGCTGACCGAAGTGCTGTCGCTGCTGGTCTGGGTGGCCGCGCTCTGGCTCACCGTCGCCTTCGGCGATGTCGCGGCGGCCGAATTCACCGGCATCGAAACGCCACTGCTGCGCGCGCTGGCGGGCTACGGCGCGACCTTCGCCCTCGTCGTGGTGGTCGGGAACATCGCCGTGTGGCTGTTGCGCACCTTGCTGCATGGGGCCGGGCTCTCAGGCACAGATCGTATGCTGGGCTTCGGCTTCGGCGCGGCGCGTGGCTACGCCATCGTGCTGGCCGTGGTGCTGCTGGTGTCGTTCACCCCGTGGTCTCGGGCTACGCTCTGGCGCGAGTCCGCGCTGATGCCGGTCTTCACCGTGCCCGCCGGCTGGATCGTCGCGCAGTTGCCCGACGGTTCCGAGCTCGTGGCCTTCGCCACCCCGGCCTTGAAGGCGCTGCCGTCGATGGCCAACGACGGTCATGCGGCGATGTCGGACGCCGCCGCGACCGGTGCGACGCCGTCCGCGGCGCTCCCGCCGATCGGCGGTCTCGACATCGCGCACGCCGCGCAGTGGCTCGGCGTGATGCCGCAGGACGGCAATCCGGTGCTGCGCCAGTGGGCCGCGCAGGCCGGGCTGGGCTCGCCGTCCGGCGTGCCGGCCGACGGCGATGCCGCGCGGATCGCGCCCGGCACATCGACCGGCGGCGACCCCGCGCGCGTGGGCGCTTCGCCGCTCGACGCGCCTTCGGGCGACCCCGCCAACACCCAGCATCCGAACCCGGAGTCCAACTGAATGTGCGGAATCATCGGCATCGTCGGCCGTAGCGACGTCGCGGCGCGTTTGTACGACGGCCTGACCGTGCTGCAGCACCGCGGCCAGGACGCCGCCGGCATCGCCACCGTGGACGGCTCGCGCTTCCGCCTGCATAAGGGCACCGGCCTCGTCAGCGACGTGTTCGCGAACGACGGCGTGCGCGAGCTCACCGGCCGCATGGGCATCGGCCACTGCCGCTACCCGACCGCCGGCTCGGCCGGCTCGGACGAAGCGCAGCCGTTCTACACCGGCGCGCCCTGGGGCATCGCCCTCGCGCACAACGGCAACCTGATCAACACCGAGGCCCTGCGCCGCGAGGTGTTCGAGCAGGACCGTCGCCACGTCAACACCGAATCCGATTCCGAAGTGCTGATGCACGTGCTGGCCCACGAGCTGGCCGAGCGCGGCGCGCTGACGCCGGCGTCGGCGCTGGCTGCTGTGGGCGCCGTGCACCGCCGCTGCAAGGGCGGCTACGCCATCGTCTCGCTGGTGCTCGGCCTTGGCCTCGTCGCCTTCCGCGATCCGAACGGCATCCGCCCGCTGGTGCTGGGCAAGCGCGAGACGCCGCAGGGCGACGAGTACGCCGTCGCCTCGGAGTCGGTCGCGCTCGACTTGCTCGGCTTCAAGCTGGTGCGCGACGTGAAGCCGGGCGAAGCGATCGTGGTCACCGCCGACGGCCAGCTGCATGCCGAGGTCGTCGCCGAGCCGGGCCGCTTCGCGCCCTGCATCTTCGAGTTCGTCTATTTCGCGCGCCCGGATTCGATGATCGACAACGTCTCGGTGCACAAGGCGCGCATGCGCATGGGCCAGAAGCTCGGCGAGAAGATCCT
>JAIXTZ010000253.1 GCA_027483745.1 Lysobacteraceae bacterium | reverse complement strand
GGCATCGCGGTGATGGGCGACCTGCCGATCTACATCGCGCACCACAGCGCCGACTGCTGGGCGCGCCCGGATTTGTATCAGCTCGACAGCGACGGCCAGCCCACCGCCGTCGCCGGCTGCCCGCCCGATGCGATGGCGCCGACCGGCCAGCGCTGGGGCAACCCGCTGTACCGCTGGGACCGGATGGCGAAGGAAGACTTCGCATGGTGGAGTGATCGCGTGCGCCGCGCGCTGGGCCTCGCCGACGTGTTCCGCATCGACCACTTCCGCGGCTTCGCCGGCTATTACGAGATCCCTGCGAGCTGCCCGACGGCCGAGGAAGGAACCTGGGTTCCCGGCCCCGGCAAAGCGCTGTTCGATGCCATCGAGAAAGCGCTCGGCCCGCTGCCGATCGTTGCCGAGGACCTCGGCCTGATCACGCCCGACGTGATCGAACTGCGCGACGGCTGCGGCTTCCCCGGCATGACGATTCTGCAATTCGCCTTCGGCGGCGACGCCACCGACCCCTTCCTGCCGCACAACAGCGAAAGGGCGCGCGTGGCCTACACCGGCACGCACGACAACGACACCGTGCGCGGCTGGTGGAACAGCGCGACGCCGCGCGAGCGCCAGTTCGCCGGCAGCTACCTGCCCGCCTCGGAGCACGACGTGCATTGGGCGATGGTCCGCGCCTGCGCGAATTCCGTCGCGAACTTCGCCGTGTTCCCCCTGCAGGATGTGCTCGGCCTCGACGCCGCGCACCGCATGAACATCCCCGGCACGATGGGCGACCACAACTGGAGCTGGCGCTTCACCTGGCCGATGGTCGACGACGAGGCCAAGCGCGTGCTCGGCCTGATCACCGCGACGAGCGGCCGCGGGCCGTGGGGCTTGAGCGGAGTGGGCTGAAGGCCCAACTCGCGCGCCGCGGGCAGGCGCGCTAAGGTCGCGCCACGTTCACCGGGGAGGGTGGCGATGGCGACGACGATGGCGGGCGCACGCACGGCGCCTCCGATGCAATCCGCGTGGGTCTGGTTCACCGTGGGCCTGGCGGCCACGCTGGCGGGCTTCTGGCCGAGCTTCTTCTCGCGCCCCTTCGAGAACGCGCTGCCGCAGCTGCTGCATGGCATCGCCTGCACCGCCTGGCTGGTGCTGCTGCTCACGCAGGCTGCGCTTCACCGCACGCGTCGGCTGGCCCTGCACCGCACGCTCGGCTGGACCAGCGTGCTGCTGATGCCCCTCGTGCTCGGCACGGGCGCCTGGGGGCTGCACCTGATGCTGGTCGACGGTGGGCAGAGCAAGCTGCCGATGCCGCTGGCCCGCATGCTCGGCTTCATCGACACCGGCACCCTGCTGTTCCTGCTCGTCGCTTGGTCGCTCGGCATGGCACGGCGCAAGCGCATGCCCGAACACGCGCGCTGGATGGCGACCACGTTGATCGTCGTGTTGCCGCCGGCCTTGTTCCGACTGGTCATGGTCCTCGTGCCCGGCATCGCCACGCCCATGGGCATGACGCTCGCCTACGCGATTACCGCTGCCGCAGCCCTGGTGCCGTGGGTGCTCGACCACCGTGCCGGGCGCCGCCATGCCGCCTTCCCGGCCTGTTTCGCCTACGTGGTCGGCACGTACTTTGCCCTCGGCCCCGTCGGCGGATCGGCCACGTGGATGCGCATCACGGAGTGGATCGCCGGACGTTGAGCACCACTGCGACGAGCAGCAGCACCAGCGCCGCCACATCGATCCAAACCACCCGCGCGATCAATGCGTTGTAGCCACCGACGCTCCAGGCAATGAGCAGAAAGCTGCCGATGCTGATGAAGCCGACAACCGCCGCCGCAGACCGCCATGCCGGCACGAAGGCCGCCGCCACCATCACGCCACCGACCAACGCAAACAGCACGGCGCGGTGTTGCATCAGGATGAGCAGGTTCGGGTCGGTGATGGGCAGGCCGTAAAGGCGCTGCAGCGAGGCCGCGCCGAGAACGCCGGTCACCGGCAACAGGTGCACCAGCCCAACGAGAAGCCATAACGCCGCGGAGAATGCTTTCATGGTGAAGAACTCCTGGGGAATCGACGATGGCGAATCCTAGGCCGCGGGGAACACAGGCGCTTCCAGAAACGTGCGCTCCACCGCGAGGCCAGCTGGTGGACGGCGGGAACGTCATCCTCTACATCGGCCCGGCGTTTCCCATTGCGGCACACCGCAACAGCGTGACGGTCCTGGCCTTCGGGCTCGACGATGCATTCGAAGTGGCAGAACACCTGGATGGTCCTCCGGGAACCGGACGACGTGTGCGCAGTGCGGTGATTCCGGCCGGCCAATGGCATCGCCTGCACACGCCCGCCTCGACCATGGCCTTTCTTTACCTCGACGCCGGCGATCAGTCGTGGCAAAGGCTTGCTGCCTCCGCCACACCGGGGCCGAGAGGGTGTGCCATCGGCATTGCGGCTGAAGAAATGGCGCTGAATGCGCTTCGTCGCCTGCGTGCACAGCCCCATGTGCAACGCGACGCCGTCATCGCCCTGACGGCGTGCTTGGGAATCGAAGCCCCCCGCATGGACCGGAGGATCGAAGCCTCGCTGGCCCGTCTGCGCTCAGACCCCGGCCTCACGCATCGCGTCAGCGAGCATGCGGTGCAAGCCGGGCTGTCGGTCTCGCAGTTCCAACGTCTCTTTACCCAAAGCACCGGCCTGCCTTGGCGTCGTTGGCGCCTGTGGCAACGCACGTCCTCGGCGGTACGCGACATCATTGCCGGCGCCTCACTCACCGAGGCCGCCCACAGCGCGGGCTTTTCCAGCGGTGCGCATTTCAGCGATACCTTCAAGGCGATGTTTGGCATGCCGCCTTCCAACCTCAGTGCGATCGACCTCACGTGGACGGTCATCGACGTGCGACCATCCAACCCATGAACAAAGAATTCGACCTCATCGT
>JAIXTZ010000015.1 GCA_027483745.1 Lysobacteraceae bacterium | reverse complement strand
GGGAAACGAGACTCGAACTCGCGACCCCGACCTTGGCAAGGTCGTGCTCTACCAACTGAGCTATTCCCGCACCGGAGACGCACATTATGGCGATTCCGACGACGATGTCAACACCGTGAAGCGTATCGCCGTGGTTCGGGCCGGCGCCGTTCAGCGCCCATCCCGAGCGAAAGACGGCCACGCGGCGCGAAGGTAATCGGCACCGGACCACAGCGTCAACGCCGCGGCGAGCGCCAAAAGCCACTCGCCGAGGGCTTGGGCAGGCAGCGCCGGCAGGTGTGGCCCCAACCACAGGGTCGGGCCGATCAGCAACGCGACGATGGCGACCATCTGGACGATCGTCTTGAGCTTGCCGACCCAGGCCACCGCGACCGCGCCGCGTGCGCCGATCTCCGCCATCCACTCGCGCAAGGCGGAGATGGTGATTTCGCGGCCGACGATCACCGCCGACAGCAAGGTGAGCCAGATGGTCGGATGCGCCTGCACGACGATGAACAGCGCCGCGGCGACAGCCAGCTTGTCGGCGACCGGATCGAGGAAGGCGCCGAACGCGGAGTACATGTTGAAGCGCCGCGCAATCCAACCGTCGAGCCAGTCGGTCAGGGCGCCCACGGTGAAGATCACGGCGGCCCAGAAGCGCGCGTTCTCCATCGAGGAATAGAACACGATCACCATCACCGGGATCAGGACGATGCGGAAAAGCGTGAGCGCGGTGGGGATCGTCAGCGTCAAGTAGGGGCTCCTGCGCCGCCCTCGTCGGGCAGGCCATGCAGGAAAGCATAGATGCGCGAGGCCAAGGCCGCACTCACGCCGTCCGCCCGGGCGATGTCCTCGATGCCCGCATCCTTGAGGCCCTTGAGGCCGCCGAAGTGCTTCAGCAGGGCCTGGCGGCGGCGCGGCCCGACGCCCGGGATATCCTCGAGCCGGCTGGTATCGCGGGCTTTCGCGCGGCGCTTCCGATGCCCGGTGATGGCGAAGCGGTGCGCCTCGTCACGGGCCTGCTGCACCAGCTGCAAGCCCGGGGAGGCCGCCCCGGGGCGCAACTCGCGACCGTCGGGGAAGATCAGTCGCTCCTCGCCGGCCTTGCGCGCCTCGCCCTTGGCCACGCCGATCACGGCCACGCCCTGCACGGCCAGTTCCTCCAGCACGTCCAGGGCCTGCCGCAGCTGGCCCATGCCGCCGTCGATCAGCAAGAGGTCGGGCAAGACGCCCTCCTCCACCCCGCGCTTGAAGCGCCGCGAGAGCGCCTGGCGCATGGCGGCATAGTCGTCACCGGGCTCGATGCCGGCGATGTTGAAGCGCCGGTAGTTCGCCGTCTGCGCGCCCTCCGGCCCGAACACCACGTTACTGGCGACGGTCGCCTCGCCCATCGTGTGGCTGATGTCGAAGCACTCGATGCGCTGCGGTGGCGCCGGCAGGCCCAGGAGCTGCTGCAGGTCATCGAGGCGCGCCTGCTGGCTGGCGCGCGTGGCCTGCTCGGTGGCAAGCGCGAGGTGCGCGTTGCGCACCGCCATCTCGAGGTAGCGCGCGCGATCACCGCGCACGCTGGCCTTGATCTCCACCGCGTGCCCGGCCTGCTCGGCCAGCGCCGCCTCCAGGGTTTCCGGATCGTCGAGCGCATGGCTGAGCACCATCTCGCGGGGCGGCTTGCGCGCCGCATAGTGCTGGGTGATGAAGGCTTCGAGGATTTCGCCTTCCGCGACGTCACGGTCGATCCGCAGCGGGTGCGAGGCCGTGCCGAGGTTCACGCCGTCGCGGAAGCTCAGCACCAGCACGACCGCCACGCCAGCCTGCTGCACGCAGGCGAGGACGTCGAGGTCGGGGCGATCGCCATCGACGTACTGCCGCGCCTGCACTTTTCGGATCGCGGCGATCTGGTCGCGCAGCCCCGCCGCACGCTCGAACTCCAGCGCCGCACTGGCACTCTCCATCGACTGCCCAAGCTCGCGCACCACGTCGTCACTGCGACCGTCGAGGAAGAGCCCAACGCGACGCACGGCATCGGCATAGTCCGGCGCGGCCACCAGGCCCACGCAGGGCGCAGAGCAGCGGCCGATCTGGTGTTGCAGGCACGGCCGCGTGCGATTGCGGAAGACGCTGTCCTCGCAGCTCCGCAGCCGGAACAGCTTGAACATCAGGTCCATCGTCTCGCGCACGGCGAGTGCGCCGGTGTAGGGCCCGAAATAGCGGCCGGGCTGCGCGCGCGCGCCGCGGTGGTAGGCCAAGCGCGGCCACGTCTCCTGCGTGAGGAGCACGTAGGGGTAGCTCTTGTCGTCGCGCATCAGGATGTTGAAGCGAGGCTTCAACGCCTTGATGAGCTGGTTCTCGAGGATCAGGGCCTCGCTCGCCGTGCGCGTCACCGTGGTCTCGATGCGGGCGATGCGCGAGACCATCATGGCGATGCGAGGCGCGTGCTGCTTGCTGAAGTAGCTGCCGACGCGCTTCTTCAACGACGCCGCCTTGCCCACGTAGAGGACCCCGCCGTCGGCGTCGAACATCCGGTAGACGCCCGGCGCCGTGGTGAGGCCGCGGACAAACGCACGGGGATCGAAGGGCTCGGGTGGCGCGGCAGGCGTCGCGACGCCCGGGCCCGGAACCGCGCCGGACGGCGCGGCGCTCATTCGCCGACCGGCAGGCGATGCAGTTCGCCAGTGTCGCCATCGAAGCGCCAGACCAAGTGGTTGCCGGCATCGGCGATCCACAGCTGCCCCTGCCATGCCGCCAGCGCACCCGGGCGATGCAGTGCGGAAGGCAATGGCACGGTCGTCAAGGCCTGATTGCGCGATACCCAGCGGCGCAGCGCGCCATTTCCGGTGTCAGCGATCCACAGGCCTTGCCCGTTCGGGAGGAGAGCGAGGGCGGTCGGGTACTGCATCAGCGCCTGGCGGCTCCCGCCATCCTTCAACCCGAACTCGAGGAGCCCGCGACCAAACAGGTTGCGAACACTGCCGTCGATGAGCTTCACCTCGCGAAGCCCCGACGCCGCCGCATCGAGGACATACGCACGGTCACCCAGGACGGCGAGGCCGGTGGGCTGGGCGAAGGTCGCTTCCGAAGCCGAACCCTCGTCCTCACCGAAGCGGCCACTGCCGCTGACATGCCGCAGCGTGACCGTGCCAAGCTCGATGGCCCACAGCTGGTGGGAGGCGGCCAAGGTCACGAGCAGCGTGTTCTCGGCCACGGCCAGCCCCCAGGGCCGGTCGAGGCTTGCGTCTTTCGAGAAGCGCAGCACGCCGGCCACCGGATCGCCGCTTCTCCCGTTGCCGACCAACGTGTCGACTTCACCGGTGCGGATGTTGATGCGGCGGATCGCATGGTTGCCCGTATCGGCGACGTAGAGGCGGTCCTGGAGCAGGGCCAGCCCGCGCGGCGCGTTGAACCCGGCGACGTCGGCAAGCCCATCGACGAAATCCCGGTTGCCGGTGCCGATGCGGCGGAGGATGCGGCCGTCGTGCGTGCACTCGAGGATGCGGTGGTTGCCGGTGTCGGCGATGTAGAGGCGCGAGGCGCTGGCGACGAGCCCAGCCGGTGCGAGCAACGCGCTGCGCGCACCGGACGTGTCGAGGCGTGGCGTGTCCACATGGCCGGGCGACCGGAGGAAGTTGGCGTCGATCTCGGCTTCGAGGGCTGGCTGCAGGCCCTCGATGGCGCGATCGCCGACCAAACGCTCGCGGATGAAGCCCTGCGCATCGACCAGGACGGCCGTCGGCCACGCGCTCAGGGCGTACTGCTGCCAAGCGGCGCACTCGACATCGTTGACCAGGGGAAGCGCCGCGCCTTCGCCCTGCAAAACATCCCACGCGATGGCGCCGTCACGCTCGTGGTCGAACTTCGGCACATGAACGGCGACGAAGGCCGCGCTCTCGCGGAAGCGCGACGCCAAGGCGCCAACCGTCTGCAAGGCGTTGTGGCAATGCGCCGACCCGGCGTTCCAGAACAGCAGCACCACCGGATGGCCGCGCAGGCCAGCGAGCGTCATCGGCGCGGCGTTGATCCAAGTCATCGAGGGATCGAGCTCGGGCGCGATGCTCAGGGCGAGGCCGGAGGGTGCGGTCGAAGCCATGCGGGACCACCTGGAGGAGTGGGTCGATTATGCGTCCCGTAGCGCGGCTTCGGCACGCAAAAGATCGTCTTCCGTGTCGATGCCCGGCGGGAAAGCCGCGGGGCTCAGGGCCACGGCGATGCGGTGCCCCGCCTCGAGCACGCGCAACTGCTCCAGGGCCTCGAGCCGCTCCAGCCGACCCGGCGACAGGGACTGGAAGACGCGCAGGAAGCCCGCGCGATAGGCGTAGAGCCCGATGTGGCGGAAGCAGGGTGCGGCCGGCGCGGTCACGCGGTCGCTCGCGTAGCGGTCGCGATTCCACGGGATGGGGGCACGACTGAAGTACAGCGCATGACCGGAATCGTCGGTGACCACCTTCACCGCGTTCGAGTCGAACAGCGTCGCCGTGTCGGTGATCGGGCTGGCCAAGGTGGCCATCGGCGCGGCACTGGCCGCCAGCGTCGCCGCCACGCACTGCAGCGCCGCGACCGGCGCGAAGGGTTCGTCGCCCTGCAGGTTCACCACCAGCGCGTCATCGGGCCAGCGGCACTGCTGGGCGCATTCGGCGAGCCGATCGGTACCCGAGGGGTGGTCGCTGCGGGTCATGCACACGCGGACGTCGAGGCCCGCCACCGCGTCGGCGATGCGGGCATCGTCCGTGGCCAGCACCACCTCGGCCGCGCCCGCCGCCAGCGCGCGGCGCACGACGTGGCGGACGATGGGCTCGCCACCGAGCAGGCGCAGCGGCTTGCCGGGAAGGCGCGAAGCGGAAAAACGCGCCGGGACGGCGACGATGAACTCAGGGATCGACATGGCGGGGCGATTCGCGAAGACGGTGGTCGAGGGCATCGATGAACGCGGCGGGAAGCACGGCCGTGACCGGCACCTCCCAGGCGTCCGGCAGATCGAGATCACGGCACTTCACCGCGTCCTTGCCGGTCATCAGCACGGGCGCGTCACGCATCCCCGCGAAATCGGCGGGGCTGAAGGCGTGGTGGTCGGGAAACGGGTGTTCGAGCACGGTGAGCCCGGCGTCGCGCAGGGCAGCGAAGAACCGGGCGGGATGGCCGATACCGGCCACCGCATGCACCGGACCCGCGAACGTCGACAGAGCCCGGCACGGGAGCGTGCCGCCGTCGCCGACGCGGCGGGCCTCCCCCAGCTCGAGACGCATCGGAATGTCTCCACCACGCGTCGCTCGCCCATGCACAACGAGGAAATCGGCCGCTCGCGCCGGCAGCGGCTCGCGCAGCGGCCCCGCAGGCAGTACGCGGGCATTGCCCAGCCCACGCCCGTCTTGCACTTCGATCTCGAGCACCCTGCCGAGCCGCAGGTGCTGAAGCCCGTCGTCGGCAACGAGAACATCGCAACCGGCATCGACAAGCGCGTTCGCTGCGGCGATGCGGTCGGCATCGACCGCCACCGGCACGCCGGTGGCGCGACGGATCAGCAGCGGCTCGTCGCCGACGTCCTCGGCCGCACTGTCCACCTCCACGCGTCGCAGTCCCTTCGCGGAGCGCCCGTAACCCCGACTCAGCACGCCGGGACGCCAACCGCGTTCGCGCAGGGCGCCGACGAGGGCGATCACCAGCGGGGTTTTCCCAGCCCCCCCGACCGTGCGGTTGCCGACCACCACCACCGGCGTCGCGAGGCGATACTGGCGTACCGCTCCGACGCGGTACGCCCAGCGGCGCAGGCGCATCAGCGCTCCGTACACCGCGGCGATCGCACCGAGCGCCCCACCCGGCACGCCCCCACCGTACCAGCGGGCCTGCAGGGCCTCCGCCAAGCCGTTGCGCGGGGACGTCCGACCTTCAGGCATCGCGGAACTGGGCGCGATGCAACTGTGCATAGAGTCCACCACGTGCCAGCAGGTCGGCATGGGTGCCGGCCTCGGCGATACGCCCCTCCTCCATCACCAGCACCTGGTCGGCACGTTCGATGGTGGAAAGCCGATGCGCGATCACGAACGTCGTGTGGTTCGGGATCAGGCGCTCGAGCGCCGACTGCACCAATCGTTCCGATTCGTTGTCGAGGGCCGCCGTGGCTTCGTCGAGCACGAGGATCGGCGCGTCCTTGAGCACCGCCCGTGCGATCGCGATGCGCTGCCGCTGGCCTCCCGAGAGCTTGTTGCCGTTTTCGCCGATGCGGGTGGCCATCCCTTCCGGCAGCCGGTCGATGAACTCGCTGGCATTCGCGGCATCCGCCGCGGCGCGGATGGCGTCGTCGCGCGCGTCCCCTGATGCCCCATAAGCGATGTTGGCGGCGACGCTGTCGTCGAACAGCATCACTTTCTGGCCGACGAAGGCGATCTGCCGGCGCAGCGCCGGCAGGGACCAGTCCCCGAGGGGCACGCCATCAAGGGTGATACGCCCTTCGCTCGGCTCGTAGAAGCGCGGCAACAGCCGCGCCAGCGTGGTCTTGCCGCTGCCGGAGCGGCCGACGATGGCGGTGACGGTCCCGGGGTCGGCGCGAAGCGAGACACCCTCCAACGCCGCTCGCTCGACGCCGTCGTAACGCAGGCCAACGTCTTCGAAGACCACGACGCCTCGGGCGCGCTCCGGCGCATGGCTGCCGCGATCGCCTTCCTCCGGCTCGTCGAGCAGTCCGAAGAGGCGCACCGACGCAGCGATCCCACGCTGCACGAGGGCCTGCACGTTCGCGAGGCGCTTCATCGATGGGATCAGCACCATCATCGACGTCATGATCGCGACGAAGGCGCCGGCCGACAGGCGCCCCTTGGAGGCCTCCATGCTCGCGACCCCCAGCAGCACGGCCAAGGCGATGGCCCCGAGCAGCTGGATCACCGACGACGCGCCGGCGCGGGTGGATTCGACCTTCATGTTCAGCAAAAGGTTGGCGTTCGCCAGCACGCGGTAGCGCGCCACCTCGGCCGGCTGCCGCCCGTAGACCTTGATGTCCTGCTGGCCGGCGAGGATTTCCTCCGCGCCCGTGGCGAGGTCACCGACGCCTTCCTGGATCCGCCGGTTGAGCCGCCGGTACCGCCCACTGACGTACGCGGCGATCACGGCGATCAGCGGCACGATGACGGCGATGGCGGCGGTCACGGTCGGGCTGTGCCAGAGCATGACGCCCACCAAGGCGATCACGGTGAGGGTGTCGGTGATCAGCACCTTCAACGCCTCGGTACTCGCCTGCGCGACCTGCTCCGTGTCGAAGTTCAGGCGGGAGACGAGCGAGGCCACGGGCTCGCGGTCGAAGCGCGCGCTCGGCAGGCGCAGCATCTTGTCGAGCACGGCCACACGCAGGTCGCGCACCACGCTTCGCCCCGCACGGGCCATACCGTAATCGGTAACGAAGGTCGCGATGCCGCGAAGGACGAAGATGCCGATGATGACCAGCGGCAATTCCCAGCGCGCGGCGTCGTTCTCCGAGACCAGGGTCTCATCGATCATCGGCTGCATCAGCGAAGTGAATGCACCGGCCGCCGCAGCCTCGATGATCATGCCGGCGAAGGCGAGGCCGAGCAGCAGGCGATGCGGCAGGGTCCAGCGAAGCAGGCGCTTGTAAGTCGCCCACCCCGTCGCCTCGGGCGCGCCGGCTCCGCTCACTCCCCGCCCTCCGGCATCGTCGCGATGGACAGACGGGCGAAGCCGGCTTGGCCGAGAGCGTCCATCGCGGTGACGACCGCCTGATGGGGCGCGCGGGCGTCGGCACGGAGCACCACGCGGATCGTGGCGCGATCGCCCTCCACCCGCTGCAGGGCCGCCACGAGGGCCGACCGATCGTCCTTGGGAAGCTCGGCGGTGCCGAGGTAGATCCGTCCTTCGGCGTCCACGACGACGGTCAGGGGGTCGTCCGACGCCTCCATCGTCGGGCCGCCCGCCGTCGGAAGCTGCAGTTGCAGGGAGGTTCGAACGTCGAAGGTCGTGGTGACGACCAGAAAGATGATGATGCAGAAGATGACGTCGATCAGCGAGATCAGGTTGATCTCGGGATCGTCGCTGTCTCCCTGTCGCTGCAACCTCACGCCGCCGCTCCCTTCCCTTTCGCCTTGCTGCTGATCGCGTGGTCGTCGATGGCGTCGACAAGGGCGATGGCTTCCTTCTCCATCTCGACGACGAAACCGGCGACGCGCGCGCGGAACCAGCGATGGGCGACCAGCGCGGGAATCGCCACGAGCAGCCCGGAGGCCGTGGAGATGAGCGCTTCGCCGATGCCGCCCGCAAGCCGGTTCGCGTCACCGACGCCGGCATCGAGGATGCCCATGAACATCGAGATCATGCCGAACACGGTCCCAAGGAGGCCGAGCAGCGGCGCCACCGCGGCAATCGTGCCCAGAGTGGGGAGGAACCGCTCGAGGTCGTGGATCACATGGCGCCCGGTGTCCTCGACGCGTTCCTTGATGAGTTCCCGCGAGCGGTGGCGGACGTCCAGCGCCGCGGCGAGCAGCGCGCCCAGCGGCGAGTTGCTGCGCAGCACGTCGATGTGCTTCGGGTCGAGCTGGCGGCCGCGCGCCCACTGGCGCACTTCGTCGCCCAAGCCCGGTGGCAGGACCTCGCGCCGGCGCAGCGTCCAGGCACGTTCGACCGAGATGCCAATGGCACCCACCGCGAGCAGCAGGATCGGCACCATGACCCATCCGCCGGCGATGACCAGTTCAAGCATGGCGAAACCTCATTGGGGGAGCGGACAGCATAGCCGCTCATGGCGCCGGCCTGCCCCCGCCAAGGCTGCCGACGCTGCAGGCGGGCGTCATGGCAACGGGGGAATCCACCAGCGACTCGCGCGGTCGTGGAGCGGAATCGGGCGCCCAGGCACGGCGGAAGACCATGCCAGTGCACCGTCACGGTCGACGCGGTACATGTCGTCGGGCCAACGCCGCGACAGCGAGGGTCCCGGGGCACGGCTGGCGATGCCGCCTTCCGCGCCCAAAGCCGAACGCCACGCCTCCAGCCCCGCCGGCGCACCGATCACCCAGGCCCCGTCCGACGGCACCGCGACACGCCGGGCGATCCATCGCCCGGCGTCGCTCACAAGCCAGACCACACGGCCGGACGCGCTCGTGACGCGTAGCACGCAGGCCTGGTCCGCGGACGTCCCGGCACTCGCCGACGCCGGAGACATTGCAAGGATTTCCACACCGTCGGCGGCCCAATGCCGGCCCGCTTCGCAGCGCGTCGCCTCCGCGCTCGATCCGGGAGCGCCGTAGGCCGTCCAACGGATCCTCGGGGCGAAGGCCCGATCGACGGCGGCGGCTCCGCCCACGCGACCGGCATTGCGCCGAGTCTCGATGCGCACATCGATCCTCTCCACGCCGACCGCGCGAAGCCGGCGTGCAAGATCCGTGGTGGCCGGGCCGGCGTCGACCAGGACATGCCGAGACGCCGTTCCGACCAGCACCGCGTCGCCCCGCTGCAGGGCGAACACGGAGACCGTGAACTCGCCGACGGGCGGGCGTGGCAGCGGCGGGAACAGCATCGGAAGGACGAGCACGAGCCCGGCATGGCGCCAAGCCACCCCGCGCGGCAGCAGGGCGATCGCCACACCGAGCAAGGCGAGGGCAGTGGACCACGCAGGCAACACGGGCAGCCATCGGCTCGACGATCCGGCTTCGGGAATTTTTCCCAAACCCCACCAGAACGCGTCCATCGCCCCCGCAGCCCCCTGCCACGCCCAGGTCGACAGGGTGTCGGAGATCGGCAGCAGCAGCGTGCCGAGCAGGCTCAAGGGCACCACGACCAGGCTGATCCAAGGGATCGCGACGAGGTTCGCCAAGGGCCCGGCCAGAGGCACCTGGAGGAAGAAGGCGGCGGCCAAGGGCAGCAGGCCCAGGGTCGCGACCCACTGGGCCTTCAAGAAGCTACCGACGTGCCATGGATCGGCGGAGCCCGGCAAGCACCACAGCAGCCACGCGACCCCGCCGCAGGAAAGCCAAAACCCCGGCGTCAACAACACGAACGGGTCGGCCATGACCAGCACCGCCATCGCCAGAAGCAAGGGCTGCGCCGAAGGACTTCGCTCTCGTCGACAGACGAGGAAGGCAATGACACCGACCATCAGTACGGTCCGCACGGTGGGCAGGCTGAAACCCGCCAGAGCCGCGTAGGCCGTCGCCACGACGAATGCCGATGCCGCCGCCGCCGGGCGGCGACGCACGCGACGTGCGAGCGTTGGCCACAGCCACCACAGCAATCGCACGAGCACGATGCCCAGCCCCGCGACCATGCCGACATGAAAGCCGGAGATCGCGATGAGATGGGTGAGACCGAACTGACGGAGGCGCTCCCAGTCAGCCTCCGACAGCCCACGCGTGTCACCGACCGCCAGCGCGGCAACGAATCGGGCACGGTCGATACCAAGTGCCCTTGCGATGGCGTCGGACACTGCCCCCCGCGAGGCATGCAGGCCGCCCGGCGCACCCAGTCGGAGCGGGCGATCGCCGGCCAGCACCACGCCCTGGGCATCGACACCGGTTACCAGCGCCCGACGGGCCTCGTCCGGGTCACCAGGATTCAGAGGCTGCGACCATGGGCGCAGCCGGACGGCGAACCGCCAGACCTCGCCCGGCTTCAGCGATCGACCGCCGCCATACCAATCTAGCGCGATGCGCCGCGTCGCCAGGGCCTCCACCACCTCGACGGAGGCACCCGGCACGCGTTCGATCTTCGCCGTGAATCGCGCGCCGTTCGATCGGGATTCGGTGAGCCCGAGGATGCGGACCTCGAGCCGCACCGTCGCGTCCTCGAGGACAACCGGGGGGCGGCGCGCCATCGCCGCATGCCCATGCACGGCGCACAGGCCGGCGCCAAGGGCGAAGGCTCCGAGCCAAGCCAGGGCGATGATCCCGCGAGGGCGCACCGTCGTGCCGCGGCCCGAGAACCACCAGGCCAACACCCATGCGACGAGCGCAAAGGCCATGAGGCCCAGCGCCACGGCACGCGGCAACAGCGCCGGGGCCTGCAGCTGGGCCAGGACGCCGCCGCACAGCGCCGCCGTCCATCCCACATCGAGTGCGAAGGGGCGTCCTTGCCCGGCGCTCATGTCAGTCCGGCACCCAGGGCTGCAGGCGCCCACCCTTCAGCTCAAGCACGCGATCGAGCCGCTGCGCCAATCGGCGGTCGTGGGTGACCATCACCAGCGCGGTGCCTTGCGCGCGATTGAGCGAGAGCAACAGATCGAAGACAACGCCCGCGGAACGCTCGTCGAGGTTGCCGGTGGGCTCGTCGCCGAGCACGCAGGCCGGCTTCGTCACCAGCGCACGTGCGACCGCGCAGCGCTGCCGCTCGCCGCCGGAAAGTTCGCCGGGCTTGTGGGTCAGGCGATGCCCAATGCCCACGGCGTCAAGCAGGGCCCGCGCCGGACCTTCCGCCTCGCGCGCCGCGGCACCGCGCACGAGCAGCGGCAGCATCACGTTCTCGAGCGCGGTGAACTCCGGCAGCAGGTGGTGGAACTGGTAGATGAAGCCCAGCGCTCGGTTGCGCAGGCGCCCGCGCGCCGCATCGTCCAGCGCCCCCATCGACTGGCCATCGACGCTCACCTCGCCCGAGGTCGGCGTGTCGAGCCCGCCGAGCAGGTGCAGCAGCGTGCTCTTGCCCGCGCCGGAAGCCCCAACGATCGCGACGGTCTCGCCGCGCTTCACCGCAAGGTCGAGATCGTGGAACACCGGGGTTTCCAGCGCGCCCTCGCGATAGGTCTTGGTGAGGCGGCGCGCCTCCAGAACGTTCGTCATCGCGTCACTCATAGCGGAGGGCCGTCGCCGGATCGGTGCGCGAGGCACGCCAAGCCGGGTAGAGGGTAGCGAGGAAGCTGAGCAGCAGGGTCATGCCGGCCACCGCGGCGACATCTCCGGGATAGACGGCGGTCGGCACGCCGGTGATGTAGTAGACGTCCGGCGGCATCAGGGTCACGCCGAGCAGGCCTTCGACCCAGCGCACCACGGCGCCAAGATTCACGCCCAACAGCACGCCGCCGATGACCCCCAGCGTCGTTCCGACGAGACCGATCACGCTGCCCTGGACGATGAACACGCCCATCACCTGCCGCGGCGTGAGCCCGAGCGTGCGCAGGATGGCGATGTCGGCCTGCTTCTCCTGCACCAGCATCACCAGCGAGGAGACGAGGTTGAACGAAGCGATGGTCACCACCAGCGACAGCAGCAGGAACATCACCGTGCGCTCGAGCGCCAGTGCGCTGAAGAAATTGCGGTTGTCCCGCATCCAGTCGCTGGCGATGACAGGCACGGGGATGCGCGTGGCCAGGTCGTCGGCCACGGTGCCGGCCGTCCACAGGTCGGCCACCTTGATGCGGACGCCGCTCACGCCCTCGCCCATCCGCAGCAGGCGCTGGGCATCCCCGAGCGCGATGAAGGCGAAGCTGCTGTCGGCCGTATGCTCGCCCATCGAGAACGTACCGACCACGGTGAAGCGCTTCGATCTCGGGATCGCGCCGATCGGCGTGCTGGTGAATTCATTGAGGGTGACATTGATGCGATCGCCGACGCGCGCGCCGAGGGCAATGGCGAGCTGGTCGCCCAGCAGGATGCCGAAGCCACCGTCGACCAGGTCGTCGATGGAGCCGCTGCGCATGCGCGTCGCCAGTTCCGAGACCCCGCGTTCCTGGTCCGGCCGGATGCCCATCACCAGCCCGGCGCTGGTGCGCGCGCCGCTGAGCAGGCCCTCGCGCTGCACGTAGGGCGCCGCGCCGACCACGCGGGCGTCCTCGCGCGCGACGTCGACCACCGTGGACCAGTCTTCGAGCGGGCCGCCGTAACCGGCCACGGTCACGTGCGCCACCGAGCCGAGCAGTCGGTCGCGGATCTCGCGCTGAAAGCCGCTCATCACCGCGATGACGGTGATCAGCGCGACCACGCCAACGACGATGCCGAGGATCGATGCGGCGGACGTGAAGCTGATGCGCCGGTCGCGGCGGCGAGCGCGCAGGTAGCGCAGGCCGATCGCCAGCGGAAGGGGTTGGAACATTGGCTAGCCCATCCAGAACTGCGGGAGCGGCGACACCGGCGTCGCCGAGCGGGCCCAGCGCCGCAACAGGCGGCGTCCGGGCGCGCACAGCGTATCCGGCCAGAACACCACCGTGGTGCCGCTGGCGGCGAATCGGATCGTGGTCACCGGCCACTGTTCATGCGCCGCGGCCGGCCCCTCCATCGTCGCGCCGCCCGCCGGCGACCAACGCGCCCAGCCTTCCGGCAGCAGTTCGAGCACGCCGCAGGGTTGGCCTCGCGCGGCTCTCGCGCACCACAGCCCGAGGCCCATCGCAGCGCCAAGGAGCACCCATGAGACCCATGAAGGAAGATCCATCGCCCAGCGCGTCGCCAGCAGGGAGACGGCCGCCAAGGGCCAGAGCATCACGATCACCGCCGCGTGCCAGCGCGACGGGCGCCACTCAAGGCGGGAGGGTGAGCAGTCGATCGACGAATCCAGCAAGGGCGGGGTCCTCCGGGCGCTCGCGGCCCATGCACCATCGCCACAGGATGTCGTCTTCGGTGTCCAGAAGCT
>JAIXTZ010000226.1 GCA_027483745.1 Lysobacteraceae bacterium | reverse complement strand
CGCGGCTTCATGGTCGGCGCCATCGTGCTGGCGGTGGCGATGCTGTTCACCAAGGTGCGCGTGCACGATTGGGCGGTGACGGTGAGCACCGTCCTGCTCGGCGCGGTGATCTTCTCGCTGGCCGGCTTCGTCAACGCGGTGTACGCGAAGAAGTTCGACGACATCGCGATCATCCCCACCTTCATCCTGACGCCGCTCACCTACCTCGGCGGCGTCTTCTATTCGGTGAAGCTGCTGCCGGACTGGGCCGAAGCGGCCACGCACGCCAACCCGATCTTCTACATGGTCAACGCCTTCCGCTACGGCCTGCTGGGCACCGGCGCCACCGACGTGCCGCTGTGGAGCGCGTATGCCGTGATGCTGGGCGCCGTCATCGCGCTGACCTGGCTCGGCCTGTGGTTGCTGCAGCGCGGCGTGGGGCTGCGGAGCTGAGGGCGGCCGCAAGGGCCGCGCGACCGGTTTTGACCATAGCGTCCCGCGCCGCGGCCTCGACTCCGGGCTAGACTGGCCGCCTCCAGAGGGGCGACCCCGGGAGCGGCATGGATCTGGCCCACACAGCGCGAGTCCGGCAACGCCACCACGTGCAGGCGCACGGGGACGGCCCGACGCTGGTCTATGCCCACGGTTTCGGCTGCAGCCAGGGCATGTGGGACGGGCTGACCCCCTACTTCGCGAGCTCACACCGGCAGGTGCTGTTCGATCACGCCGGGGCCGGCCGGGCCGATCCGATGGCCTTCAGCCCCCATCGCCACGCGACGCTCGACGGCTACACCGACGACCTCCTCGACGTGGTGCGCGCCGTGGCCCCGCCCGAAGGCGTGGTGCTGGTCGCCCACTCGGTGAGTTGCAGCATCGGCATGGTGGCGGCTCGCCGGGAACCCGCACTGTTTCGCGACCTGGTGCTGATCGGCCCGAACCCCTGCTTCGTCAACCACCCGCCGGACTACGTCGGCGGTTTCGAACGCCGCGACCTCGCCGGGCTGCTCGACCTGATGGAGCGCAACTACCTTGGCTGGTCGTCCACGTTGGCGCCGCTGGCCGCGGGGGAGGACGGCGGCGGCCGCGTCACGGAACGGCTGGAGGCCAGCTTCTGCTCGACCGATCCCGTGACCGCACGCATCTTCGCGGCCGCCACGTTCTATGCCGACAACCGTGCCGACGTCGCCCACGTCACGACGCCCGCGCTGATCCTGCAGCACCGCCACGACGCGCTCGCCCCACTCGCCGTGGGTCGCTGGCTGCAGGCGCACCTGCCCGACGCACGCCTGGAAGTGCTCGACGTCGCCGGCCACTGCGCCCACATGAGCCATCCCGCCCTCGTAGCGGAAGCGATGCGCCGGCGCTTCGGTGGCTGATTCCGCGCCCGCGGCCCTGTGGTCGGCACTGCCCGCGCTGCTGGTGGAGACCGACGCGGTCGGCCGACTGGCCGGACTGCATGGCGAGTGGGCGGTACGGCTGCCGGCCGAGATCGGCGGCCTCGACGACATCGCCGGCCTGTTCACGCGGCCCGCGGCGATCTTCCTCGAAACCCACCTCTGGCCGATGCTGCGCCACGAGGGCCGATTCGACGAATGCCACGTCCGCTTGCGGCTCGATGACGGCGGCGAGCTGCCCTGCCTCGCCAGCGCGCGCTGGTTCGGCGAGGCGGACTCGCGGCGCGTCGCCTGGCTGTTCTACCCGGCGATCCAGCGCGCGCACTTCGAGGCGGCGCTGATCGGCGCGCGCGCCGAGGCCCTGCACCAGGCCAGCGAACTCGACCGGCTGGCGCGCACCGACCCGCTGACCGGACTGGCCAATCGCCGCGCACTCGATGCCGTGTTCGCCGCGCATGGCGACGGCGGCGGGGCCTTGCTGGTGATCGACGTCGACCACTTCAAGACCATCAACGACCGCTGGGGCCACCACGTTGGCGATGCCGTCCTCGCCGAACTTGGCGCGGCGCTGCGCCACTGCGTGCGGCGCTCGGATTGCGCGGTACGCATGGGCGGCGAGGAATTCGCCCTGTGGTTGCCCGACGCCGACAGCGACGTCGCCGGGCGCGTGGCCGACACGGTGCATGCGCGCATCGCCACCATCCGCCTGCCGGATGGCGCGGGCCCGGTGACGGTGAGCATCGGCATCGCCTGCTGCCCTGCCGGCGAACGCCACCATCCTCTCGACCTGATCCAACGGGCCGACACCGCGCTCTACAGCGCGAAGAACGCAGGGCGCAACGTCACGCACTGGTGGCGCGCGCCGGACTGAAGCTCAGGCCTCGCGCCAGTCGTCGCCGGGCAGGATGCGCCGCAGGTAGGCGTCGAACATCGGCACGGTGAACGCGGTGTCGCCGTGGCTCGGGCTCCACACCATGCCCTTTTCGATCAGCTGCGCGCGGATCGGGCCCATCGCGGTCACCTTGCGGCCCAGCGCCTCGGCAACGTCGCCGGAACGGTGCGGGCCCGGGCCGATCTCGGCCATCGCCCGCAGGTAGCGCTTCTCGGCCAGCGTGAGGCGGTCGAAGCGCACGCGGAAGAAGCTCTCGTCCAGCGCGGCGACCGCTTCGCGCGCGGCGAGCTCGACATCGGCGACCGTGATCGGCGAGGCCTTCGCCACGTCCCAAGCGTGCTTGCCCCACTCCTGCAGGAAATACGGGTAGCCCTCGGTGGCGGCGATGATCGCGTCCGTGGCGGCGGGATCGAAGCGCACGCCCAGCGCGGCGGCCGGCACCTCGATGGCGTCGCGCGCGGCCGTGGCGTCGAGCGGGCCGATGAAGGGGAACGCGAACAGGCGCTCGGCATAGGACTTCGCGCGGCCCATCTGGCCGGGCAGCGACGGCAAGCCCGCACCCACCAGCACCACCGGCACCTGCTGCTGCGCGCAGCGGTGCAGGGCCGTCACCAGCGAGGCCAGCTGCTCTTCCGGCACGTACTGCAGCTCGTCGATGAAGAGCACGAGGGCGGTGCCGTCGGCCTGCGCGGCGCGGGCCGCGGCTTCCAGCAAGGTCTGCAGGTCGCTCTCGAGGTCGCCGTTGTCGGCGAGGCCGGGTTCGGGATCGAGGTCGATGCCCACTTCGAGGTCGGCGTACTTGAGCTTCAGCGCTCTGGCGAAGCCGGCGAGCGCGCGCAGGCCCCGGCTGGCGAGGTCCCTCGCCTTCTCGCGCCGCGACAGGCGCAGCAGGGCGAGGCGCAGCTGCGGCGCCAGCATGGCGGGCAGCGAGCGTCCTTCCGGCGCCTCGATGCGGATGGTCTCCATCCCGGCGGCCTCGGCGTCCTGGCGCATGCGGTCGAGCAGCACGGTCTTGCCGACGCCGCGGAGGCCGACCAGCAGCACGCTCTTGGCCTGGTTGCCGATGCGGATGCGCTGGGTGGCGATCCGCACCTGCTCGATCAGCGCATCACGACCGGCCAACTCGGGGGGTGGCGCGCCGGCGCCGGGGGCATAGGGATTGGCGATGGGGTCCATGGCGCAAGCTTATCTCAAGCTTTACCGCTTTATCCCGAAACAATAATTCACCGAATCTCCGCCAAACGGGCCGCCCCCGACGATGGGGAAACCCGCCCGGATCTCAGCCCGGCTCGCAGCGCAGCCCGAAATCGACGTGGTAGTGCTCGTCGTGCCGCACCCAGGCCGGGCGTGGCATGAAGCGGACGCGTCGGCGCACCTCGCTGCCGCGTTCCGCGGCGTACAGCTTCGGCAGGTAGGGCGGATCGAAGATGACGCGCTCGACGACGATACCTTCGGCGCGGGCGGCGGCGTCCAGTGCCAGCAGGTGCGCGTTGACGGCGTCGAAGTCGATGACGAGATCGCCGAGCCGTCCTTCCGCATCGAACTCGAGGTCGTAGCCGTAGCGATTGAGGGCGTTCAGCGGCAGTGCGGCCGGACGGCCCTGCGCGTCGCGCACCGGCACGTGGAAATCAACGGCGAGGCCGTTCTGGTGCGTGCGATGCGGCGGGAACGGACCGCCGCGCGGGGCGCCGGTTTCGGCGTAAACGAAATGCTGGCTGGGCTGGGTGGTCTCCAGCTCGACGTAGGCCGCGAGCACGACGCGCTGCACGCGATCGTGCAGGTAGGTGCGGCCCAGCCGGCGGGCGATGTCGGCGTAAGCGCGGAAGTTCGGGCCGGACAGCGGCAAGGCCACCGCGTTCTCGATCCGTCCATTGGACGAGGTGCCGAAGCAGCGGCTGGGCTCGCGGGGCGGCGAGGGCGGCACGTACACGGCGGCTACCGCGCCGAGAGCGATGAGCGCCGCAAGGACGCCCAGGCGTCGGGCCATCCGGCGCGGCCTGCCCGTCATGGCGCCGGCAACCGGAAGAACGCCCGCGCCGTCGCCATGGTGCTGGCCGCCGTCACCGCCACGTCCTCGCCGCGGTCCTTCGCCAGCTCGTGGACGATGTGGGGCAGGAAGGCCGGCTCGTTGCGGCGGTCCTTCGGCGTGGGCTTCAGCGTTCGCGGCAGCAGGTAGGGGCAGTCGGTCTCCACCATCAGGCGGTCGGCCGGGATGCGCTTCACGAGGTCCCGCAGATGCTGGCCGCGGCGCTCGTCGCAGAGCCAGCCGGTGATGCCGATGTAGCAGCCGGCGTCCAGCGACTCCATCAACGCGCGCTCGTCGCCGGTGAAGCAGTGCACCACCGCCGGGCCGCAACGCGGCAGGAAGGGCTTGAGGATGGCCAGGAAATCGTCGTGCGCGTCGCGCTGGTGCAGGAACAGCGGCTTGCCGCATTCGACGGCGAGTTCCAGCTGGCGCTCGAAGGCGCGCTGCTGGGCGTGGCGCGGGGCGAAATCGCGGAAGTAGTCGAGGCCGCATTCGCCCACCGCCACGACCTCCGGGTGCGTGAGCAGCTCGCGCAGTTCGGCAACGGCTTCGTCGGTGACCTCGATGGCGTGGTGCGGATGCACGCCCGCGGTGGCGAACAGCCGGCCCGGATGCGCGCGGGCGAGCTCGAGCGCGTGGCGAGAACCCTCGCGCGAGGCGCCGGTAACGACGAGCTGGTGGACGCTGGCCTCGGCCGCGCGTTCGAGCACGGCGTCGAAATCATGGCCGAAGCTCTCGTGCGTCAGGTTGGCGCCGATGTCGACGAGCGGGTGCGGGAACGTGGTGCGGTAGGGATTCATGCGATCGATGGGTTGCGGATCGGGGCGGCTCAGGCGCTCTGTCCGGCGGCGTGGCCGGAGGCCCAGGCCCATTGGAAGTTGTAGCCACCGAGCCAGCCGGTGACGTCGAGCACTTCGCCGACGAAGTACAGGCCCGGCACGCGACGACTTTCCATCGTGCTGGACGACACCTCTTTCGTGTCGACGCCGCCCAGCGTGACCTCGGCGGTGCGGTAGCCCTCGGTGCCGCTGCAGACCAGGGGAAAGCGGGCGAGCGTCTCGGCGATGCGCTGCAAGGGTTTCGGGTCGAGCTGCTTCATCGGCCGGCTCTCGAACACCGTCTCGCACAGGCGCTCGGCGAAGCGCTTCGGCAGCAGCTCAGCGAGGACCGTCCGCAATTGGGCGTCGGGCCGCGACTGGCGCAGGGCGGTGAGGGTGTCGAGCGCGTCCTGCCCGGGCAGCAGATCGAGTTCGAGCGCCTCGCCGGGCTGCCAGTAGTTGGAGATCTGCAGGATGGCCGGGCCGCTGATGCCGCGATGGGTGACCAGCATCGCGTTGCTGAAACTGGTCTTGCCGGCCCGTGCGGTGACGGGCAGGGCCACGCCCGCGAGCTCGGCCATCTGTTCCGCCGGCTTGCCCGTCTGCGTGAGCGGCACGAGCCCGGCACGCGTGGGCAGCACGGCGTGGCCGAACTGCTGCGCCAGCGCATAGCCAAAGCCCGTGGCGCCCATGCTCGGGATCGACAGGCCGCCGGTGGCGACCACCAGCGACTCGGCGTCGACCACGCCCTGCGAAGTCGTGATGCGGAAGCGCGGCGCGCCTTCGGCCGCGCCCTCCTCGGCCACCGGGAACGCCTCGACGGACTCGACCGCGCACGAGGTGCGCACATCGACGCCGGCGTCGTCGCACTCCTTCAGCAGCATCGCCACGATCTGCTTGCTGCTGTCGTCGCAGAACAGCTGTCCCAGCTCTTTCTCGTGGTGCGCGATGCCGT
>JAIXTZ010000034.1 GCA_027483745.1 Lysobacteraceae bacterium | reverse complement strand
GATCTCGCCGCGTTCGATCATCCGGCCGGCGATGTCCATGCCGTTGATGAAGGCGAGGCAGGCGTTCGCGACGTCGAAGTTCTGGCAGGTGTCCGGCAGGCCCAGCTGGCCCGAGACGATCGAGGCCACCGAGGGCTCGAGGAAGTCACGCGAGACCGACGTGTTGATCAAGATGCCGATCTTTGCCGGGTCGATGCCGGCCTCGGCGATCGCCTTGCGGGCCACGTCGGTGGCGGCATCGGCCGTGGGCTTGCCCTCGTCCCAGAGGCGGCGGGCGTTGATGCCAGCGACGTCGCGCAGCACGTCGGTCTTGATGCCGAGACGGTCGAGGGTCGGCTTCAGGCGCAGGTTGATCTCGTCGGACGACAGCGTGTGCGGCGCGTCGATGTGGGCGAGACCGGCGATGGAGACGTGCTGGAACAGCATGGGCAGGGACCCGGAGGAGACGAACCTTGGAGTTTAGCGCAGGCCCGGGCGCCCCGCTCCCGAGGGCGACTCGACCCCCCGGGCCGGGCCCGGGGGCGGCGCTCTCAGTCCTCGCGAAGCGGCGTGACCTCGGCCTCGTCCTCCGGCAGGGCTTCGACGCGGGTGCCGGTGGTGGCGGGGGCGTTGCCGACCGCGCCGCCGCAGCGGTAGGCGGCCCAGCGCTGTTCCCCGTCCATCGGCTCGCTGACCGGCTGCACGGTGTCGGCACCCAGGCCCGGGGCCTCGTTGCGGGCCAGGACTTCCAGCTCGTCGCGCACCTTCAGGTCGTTGCGTTCCAGCGGGCCGAGACGGTCCTTCACCGACACGCCGATCTCGCCGCGCTTCTCGCAGGTGAGCGGCTGGCCGGCCGCAACGACGCGGATCGTCTGCCCCCCGGGCTGGATCTGCACGAAGGTGCAAGCCGACAGGCCGGTGGCGAGGGTGGCGACCAGCAGCAGGGCGGGGATGGGGCGCATCGGAGCTCTCCAGAGTGTTCAGGAATGCGAACGCCCGGATTGTGCCGGGCGTTCGATAAATCGGCGATGAGCCCGGCGGGCGCGAGGGGCGCCCGCCGGGGCCGCGGAACGTTCAGCGCGCGGCGGTGGTTTCGCCCACGGGCTTGCCATCGGCGTCGATGATGCGCACCTCGCCCAGGTTCAGCGCGCGCACCTCGGCTTCGATCTTCGACAGGTCGCCGACCACTACCCAGGTCAGGGCCTTCGGGTCGAGGGTCTTGGCCGCCGCGTTCACGCCGGCCGGGTCGAGGGCCTCGATGCGGCCGCGGCGCACTTCCACCCAGTTGTCCGGGCGGTTGTAGCGCACGATGCCGCCGACCTGGCCGAGCACGGCGTTGGCGGTCTCGAACGAGCCGGGCAGGCTGCGGATCTCGGTGGCCTGGATCTTCGCCACTTCCTCCGCCGTCGCCGGCTCGCTGCCGTCGGCGTAGGCGGCGATCTCGCGCTGCATCTCCTTCAACGCGTCGGCGGTCTTGTCGATCTGCACCGGCGCGAAGGCGATCCACGGGCGCTGGCCCTTGGCGCCCGAGCTGAAGCTGTAGGCGCCGTAGGCCCAGCTCTTGTCCTCGCGCAGGTTCATGTTGAGGCGCGAGCTGAACTCGCCACCGAGCACCGAATTGGCGATGTCGAACTCCACCGAGCCGTCATCGGTCGTCGACGGCGCGAGCTGGCCGGCGAGGATCGTGGCCTGGATGGCGCCCGGCTGGTCGACGAGGTAGACGCGCGGCGCGGTCGGCAGCGCCACCTCGGCGATCGTCGGCTGCGGCACCGGCGTGGCCGGGGCCGTCCAGTCGCCGAAGTGCTTCTCGAGCAGCGGGGTGATCGCCTCAAGGGTGGTGTCGCCGACGACGATCAGGGTGGCGTTGTCCGGGCGCACGAAGTCGGCGTGGTAGGCCTTCAGGTCCTCGACCGTGAGCGAGGCGATGGAGGCCTCGGTGCCCGAGCCTGAGAACGGGATGGCGTAGGGGTGGCCTTCGCCGTACATCAGCGGCGGCAGCAGGCGGTTGGCCAGCGCGTTCGGGCGGGCCTTCTCCTGCTTGATGCTGGCCAGCCACTGGGCGCGCACGCGTTCGATGTCGGCCTCGGCGAAGCGCGGACGGCGCAGCATGTCGGCGTACAGCGCGATCGAGGCGTCGAGGTTCTCGGTCAGCGCCGAGAGGAAGGCGCTGCTGTCGTCCAGCGCGGCCGAGCTGCCGAGCTGCGCGCCCAGCGACTCGACGCGATCGCCGAACTGCAGGGCGTCGTAGCTGCCGGCGCCTTCATCGAGCATGCCCATGGTGAAGCTGGAGGTGCCGAGCTTGCGGCCCTGGTCGGCGGCGAAACCGCCGCCGAACAGCATGTTCATCTGCACCACCGGCAGGCCGGGGCGCTCCGCGACGACCAGCTTGATGCCGTTCGACAGCGTCGCGCGCTGCAGGGCCGGGAAGCTGAGGTCCGGGAAGCTCGCCGGCATCGGCGGGCCCTTGCTGCGGTCGACGGTGCTGGCGACCGTCGTGAACTTCGGATCGACGGCGGGAATCGGCGGCGAGACGTAACCTTCGCGCGCCGTGCTCTCGTCCACGACCAGGGCCGGGCGGTCGCCGGGCGTGACCAGCAGGGTCAGGTCGCCCTGCGCCAGCCAGGTCTTGCCGGCGGCCTGGACGCTGGCCGGCGTGGCGGCATCGAGCGTGTCGAGGTCGTTGCGGTAGCAGCCCGGATCACCGGTGAACACGGTGCACTCGGCCAGCACGTCGGCCTTGCCGCCGAAGCCGCCGATGCGCTCGATGCCGCGGATGAAGCCGGCCTTGAACACGGTGCGGGCCTGCTCGAGCTCGGTCGCGGTCGGGCCCTCGGCGAGCAGCTTGGCCATCTCCTCGTTGACGATGGCTTCGACGCGCGCCGGGTCCACGCCCTGTTTGATATCGACCTGCAGCATGAACATGCCGCTGAGCTGGCTGCCCCACGAGAACGCACCGACGTTGTCGGCCAGCTTCTCCTCGAACACGAGACGTTTGTCGAGGCGCGAGCTGCGCGAACCGGCCAGCACTTGCGCCAGCAGCGAGAGCTTCTGCGCCTCGGCGGTGCCGAACTGCGGCGTGTTCCATGTGCGGTACAGGCGCGCCTGCGGCACGCGGTCGCTCATCTCGAAGCGCGTGCTCTCGGTGCGGGCGGCCACGTTCAACGCCGGCTGCGGCATGGTCGGGCCGGCCGGGATGTCGCCGAAGAACTGCTCGGCCTTGGCCTTCGCCGTTTCCACGTCGATGTCGCCCGCCAGCACCAGCACGGCGTTGTTCGGGCCGTACCAGGCCGAGAACCAGCGCTTCACGTCTTCGATGGAGGCGGCGTTGAGGTCGGCCATCGAGCCGATCACGCCCCAGCTGTACGGGTGGCCTTCCGGGTAGCTCTTCTCGGCGAGGAAATCCCACACGCGGCCGTAGGGCTGGTTCTCGCCCTGGCGCTTCTCGTTCTGCACCACGCCGCGCTGCTCGTCGAGCAGGTCCTCGGAGATCGCGCCGGCGAAGTGGCCCATGCGGTCCGATTCCATCCACAGCGCGAGGTCGAGCGCCGTGGTCGGGACGTTCTGGAAGTAGTTGGTGCGGTCGTTGTTGGTGGTGCCGTTCTGGTC
>JAIXTZ010000040.1 GCA_027483745.1 Lysobacteraceae bacterium | reverse complement strand
TAATCGGGGTTCTTGCTGTCGCAAGGGTGCACGACCAGCTCGAAGCCCGAGCCGCGCAGCGCGTCGAGCACGCCGTACTGGATGTTGACGATGTACTGCGCCGTCGGGTTGTCGAAGACCAGGCCGATCAGGAAGGCGTGGCGGAAAGCGAGGCCGCGGGCCTGCGGATCGGGCGTGTAGCCGAGCTCGTCCATCAGCCGCTGCACTTTCTCGCGGGTGGGGCCGCGCACCAGCTCCGAGCCGTTGATGACGCGCGAGACGGTCTTCTTCGAGACGCCGGCGAGCCGCGCGATATCGTTGATGGTGGCGCGGCCGGCCGGCGGTGCGTCGGCGGCGGGCTTCGCCGCTTTCGTGGCCGCGCGTGGCGTCGTGGGCTTCGCCTTGCGCGGCGGGGTCTTCTCGGGGCTCATCGGCGTGGCGGCAGTGGGGACCCGGCGATGCTAGCGGCCATGCGCCAGGGCAGCGAGCCGCCGATCACTTCAGGGCCGCGGGCAGCCACAGCGAAAGCCCCGGGACGAGCGTCACCGCGAGCAGCACCGCGGCCGCGGCGCCGTAGAACGGCCACAGCGTGCGCAGGGTCTGCGACACCTCGATGCGGCCGATGGCGGCGCCGACGAACAGCACCGAGCCCACCGGCGGCGTGATCAAGCCGATGCCGCCGGCGAGGATCAGCACGATGCCGAAGTGCACCGGCGCGATCTCGAAGGCGCGGGCCACCGGAAGGAAGATCGGCGTGCAGATGAGGATCATCGGCGCGAGGTCCATGAAGGTGCCGAGCACCAGCATCATCAGCACGATCAGCAGCAGCACCATCCAGCCCTCGGTGGCGATGCCCTCGAGCAGGGCCACGGCCGCGGCGGGCACCTCGAGGAAGGCCAGCAACCAGCCGAACAGGCCGGCGGCCGCGATGACGAACAGGATGGTGCCGGTGGTGCGCGCG
Organism: Lysobacteraceae bacterium; assembly: GCA_027483745.1. The sequence goes on along the minus strand of JAIXTZ010000040.1, from coordinate 13,077 downwards.
GCGTGCATCACGGCCCCCAGCAGGGCCGCGCCGCGCAGCGAGCGGTAGACCAGCGCGGTGATGGCGAGGGCGTAGAGCACGGCCACGGCCGCGCTCTCGACCGCCGTGAAGACACCCGAGCGGATGCCGAAGAAGATCAGCAGCACCAGGGCGAGTCCGGGCGCCGCCGCAACGGCGCGAAGCAGCAGCTCGCGCATGCCCGGGAAGGCCTCGACGGCGTAACCGCGCTTCCGGGCGATGATCCAGCCGGTGAGCATCATCGCGCCGGTCATCATCAGCGCGGGGACGACGCCGGCCGCGAACAGGTCGATGATGGAAATGCCGCCGCCGGCGGCCGCCGAGTAGAGGATCAGGTTGTGCGAGGGCGGCACGAGCAGCGCGACGAGGGCCGCGCTGATGCTGATGTTGACGGCGAAGTCGCGGTCGAAACCGCGCTTCACCATCTGCGGGATCATCGCGCCGCCGACGGCCGAGACGTCGGCGATCGCCGAGCCCGAGACGCCGCCGAAGAACAGGTTGGAGAGCACGTTCACCTGGCCGAGGCCGCCGCGGATGTGGCCGACCATCGCCGCGGCGAGGTGGATCAGGCGCTCGGAGATGCCGCCGCGCAGCATCAGTTCGCCGGTGAAGATGAAGAGCGGGATGGCGATCAGCGAGACGGCGCCGGCGCCGGCCGCGATCTGCTGCACCGCGAGGATGACCGGAAGGTCGAGGTAGAGCACGGTGGCCACGGCGGCGGTGGCGAGGGCATAGGCCACCGGCACGCCGAGCATCAGCAATAGGAAGAAGACGCCGAACAGCAGGGCGATGTCCATGGTCATTCCGTTTCGATGGTGGGCCGCCAGAGCTGGGGCAGCGCGAAAACGAGCATCAGCGCGCCGCCGGCGCACAGCGGCAGGAACGTGATGCCTTGCGGCAAGGGGGCGCCGGCCATCTTCACCGCCAGGCCGTCGAGCACGAGGGTGCCCGCGCCGAGGGCGAGCAGGCCGCCGATGCCGGCGATGAGCGCGGCGGAAAGGCGGGCGAACATCCGCTGCATCGCCGCCGGCATCAGTCTCACGAGCAGCGGAAAGGCGAAGTGGCTGCGAGCGTGCACGCTGGCGGCGGCGCCGAAGCTCAGCGTGGTGCTCAACAGCACCAGGGTGAGTGGCTCGGTCCAGGATGGCGATGCGTTCAGCACGTATCGAGCCACCACTTGCCATGCCTGGACCGCGACCATGCCGGCCAGGCCGCAGGCGGACAACGCGGTGGCCACGGTGGCAAGCCGGTCCAAGGGGGTCGGATCGACCGGGGACGGAGAGTCGGTCATGCGTCGGTGTCCTCGGCGATGCGGGCCATCAGCGGTCCGATGCCCGGATGGTTGGCGTAGCGGTCGCGAAGCGGGCGGGCCGCGGCTTCGAAGGCCGCGTGGTCGACGTCGTTGACGGCGACGCCTGCCGCGATGACCGCGGCGCGCGCGGTATCTTCGGTCTGGTCCCACTGCTCGCGCATCACCGACACCGAGTTCCCGGCCAGTCGGCGGATGCGCTCGCGGTCGCTGGCATCGAGCGCATCGAAGCGGCGCTTCGACATCACCAGCACGTCGGGCGCCCAGGAATGCCGGGTCTCCGACCAGTAGCGCGCCACTTCGAACTGGCGACTGCTGTGGAAGCTCTTGATGTTGTTCTCGGCCCCGTCGATCAGGTGCGTCTGCAGCGAGGAGAACACCTCGCCGAAGGGCAGCGGCGTGGGGTTCGCCCCGAATTCGCGCATGAGCGCGAGGAACAGGTCGGACGGCGGCACGCGGAGCTTCAGCCCTTGCAAGTCCCCGGGCTCGACGATCGGGCCGCGCACGTTGTACACGCTGCGGGCGCCGCAGTCGTAGATCGCGAGGCCGACGAGGCCGCGGGCTTCGAACCCGGCCAGCACGGCGGCGCCGACCGGGCCGTCGATCACGCGGCGCAGGTGCGCCTTCGAACGGATCAGGTAGGGCAAGCCGAGCGCGGCCGTCAGCGGGAAAGCGTTGTGCAGGCCGCCGCTGTAGACGCGCGTCAGATCGATGGCGCCGAAGCGCGCCATGTCGACCTGATCGGACTCGCGGCCCAGCTGGCCCGAGTGGTAGATGCGCAGCCCGAGCCGGCCGTCGGTCTCTTTGGCGAGCTGCTCGCCGAACCAGCGCGCCGCTTGCACGGTGGGATAGTCGGAGACATGCACGTCGGTGGCGGTGAGCAGCGTGTCCGCTTCGCGGGCGACGGCAGAAACGGCGGTGGCGGCGGCGGCAAGGCCGAAGGCGCCGAGGAAGCGTCGGCGGGGCGGCGACGGCGCGACGGGTGCACTCATGCGGAGGCGTCCAGCAGCAGGGCGGTGAAGGCACGGCCGGCGAGATCGCCGAGGCCGTCGAAGCCGACCAGCGCGCGCTGGCCGGCGAGGATGTCGTGGATGCCGGTCGCGGCGCCGGTGGACACCACCATGCCCGCCTTCAACGGCCGTCCGCGCTTCGCGCCGCGGTTCAACGCGAACGCCAGTGCCGCCAAGGGGCCGCCGGGGAGGCTCAGCGCTCCGCCGCGGCCGACCTGGCGACCGTCGATCCAGGTGGTGCACGTGAAGCGCGACCACGGCCGATCGCGCCAGTCGTCGATGGCGCGCCCGACGTAGACGCCGGCGTTGTTGCCGAAATCGGACACGACCACCGGTGGGCCGAGTTCGTTGATCGTGGCCAGCGGGCTGCCGGCGAGCTCGATGCCGATGTGCAAGCTGCGCACGAGCTCCGCCGCCTCCATGGGGCTGTAGTCCGATCGATCCGGCTCGGCGTCGCGCGCCAGCAGGAAGATATATTCCGCCTCGACCGCGGCGAACCCTCCACGGATGATGGGAAAGGTGAGCTCGTCGCCGGCTTCGAGCCACTGCAAGCGGCTCTCGAACACGGGGCCCATCAGGCGGTCTTCACCCAGCCGCTCGATCCAGGCATCCGGGATGCGGCCGACCTTCCAGCCGAGCACCGGCTCCCCCCACAGCGCGATCGCCGCATCCTGCCGGGCGTAGGCCTCGTCCAACGAGCGCGGGAGCGTGCCCGGGTAGCCGGGAAGTGCTCGGGCGCAGCGGCGGGCTTCGACGAAACGGCGGGCCACCGCGACGCTGTCCTCGGGCGATTCGATGGCCATCGTCATGTGTTTCACTCGCCACTCCCCGAGGCTCGCGTCCGGCCCGTCCGGGTGGAGCGGGCGCTTCGATGGCTGTATAAGGGAAACCGGTGTCATTTTCAATCTGCAGCGGTCCATCGGGGCCGGGAGATCGCCTCAGTGATGTACGTTCGTTCTCGTTCGGCCGCGTTTTTCCTCGCTGTGCTGCTGGGCCTGCTGCCCTCGATGCTGCAGGCCAGCATGGCGCCACCGCCGGTCGCCGCGTTTCCCGGCGCGCAGGGCTGGGCGGCGTCCACGCCGGGCGGCCGCGGCGGTGCGATCCTCCGCGTGACCACGCTGGCGTCTGACGGCCCGGGTTCGCTTGCCGAGGCGCTGCGCACGCCGGGGCCGCGCATCGTGGTGTTCGAAGTGGCGGGCGTGATCGACCTGAAGCTGCAGGAACTCCGCATCACCGAGCCCTACCTCACCATCGCCGGCCAGACCGCGCCGTCGCCGGGCATCACGCTGATCCGCGGTGGGCTCACCATCGCCACGCATGACGTGGTGGTTCGCCACCTGCGCATCCGCCCGGGCACGGGCGGGCTGCGCCAGCGGGCCGGCGTCGACTTCGACGCGATCACCACGGTGAGCGGCGCCCGCGACGTCATCGTCGACCACTGCTCGCTGACCTGGGCCACCGACGAGAACCTCTCGGCCTCGGGCACGCGCTTCGTCGGCACCACGCCGGACGAATGGCGCGCCAACGTGTCGCACCGCATCACCTTCAGCAACAACCTGCTGGCCGAAGGCCTGCGCCACGCCACGCATGCGAAGGGCGAGCACAGCAAGGGTTCGCTGATCCACGACAACAGCACCGACATCCTGATCGTCGGCAACCTGTACGCGCACAACTACGAGCGCAACGTGCTGTTCAAGGGCGGCACGCGTGGGCAGTTCCTCAACAACCTCATCTACGACCCCGGCCAGCGCGCCGTGCACTACAACCTCGTCGACGAGGAGTGGGCCGAGCACCTCGACCGGAAGCAGGTGGGCGAGCTCAGCCTGCGCGGCAACGTGCTGCGCGCTGGCCCCTCGACCGAGCCGCTGGCGTTCTTCATGTTCGGGGGCAGCGGTGACGTGCGCGTGCACCTCGACGACAACCTCGCCGTCGATCGCATCGGCGAGCCCCTACCGCTGACCGGCCGATACAGCACCAGCCGTGCGGCGATGACCCCGCTGCGTAGCGCGCCGCCGCTGCCGCCGGGGGTGCGCCTGCTCGCCGCCGCCGACGTGCAGGACGCGGTGCTGGCGAACGCGGGCGCGCGGCCGTGGGATCGCGACGACATCGACCGCCGCATCCTCGCCAACGTCGTCGAAGGCCGCGGTGCGATCATCGACCACGAGAGCGAGGTGGGCGGTTATCCGGTGGTGCCCGAGGTGCGCGCGCCCTTCATCGAGGCCGACTGGGACATGGCGACGATGGAGCCGAAGCGCCCCCTGCCGCGCCGCCCGCCGCCGCGCTGACGCCGTCGCGCAGGCGCGCGCCGCCGGGGCCGTGCGCGCCCCGGATGGCGAAACGGGCCTCGCGCGCCTCCAGCATCACGCGCTGGCCGTCACGCTGCCGGTAGCCCATCGGTGCCCACGGCTCGCGGGCCACGTGGGTGTCCATCCAGCAGTCGAGGAAGCAGGCGGCGCCGACCGCGGCAGGATCGCCGTACTCGCCGTCGGCGAAGCGTCGGGTCGGGCGCCACGGGCGGGCCAAGGCCACGGAACCATCTGGCACGCCGGCTTCGCGTTCGAAGCGGCAGCGCCGGAACACGAGGCCGATCCCGCGCGTGATCGGTGTGCTTGGCGCACAGACGATGCCGTGCAGGGGTTCCCGCGTCGGGCGCGCCCGGCTGAGTACGCGGCTGTCCTCGAACCACGCCTCGCCTGCGCCGAAGACGACATCCACGCTGCCGGCGATGAGGCAGCGGTCGAAGCGCGCGTCGACGGCGTCGACCAGCAGCGTGTCCTGGTGGCCCCACAGCGCGACGTCGTGGAATCGCGCGCCGCGGGCCTCGGCATCGAGTCGTAACGCGACGGCCTGCAGCCCGTTCGCCCCGATCGGGTCGGCCGCGCGCGCGGCGAGCGCGGCGGGGTAGTCGAAGCGGTTCTCGATGGCCAGCGCTTCGGCCGAGAAGCCGGGCGCGAACACGGCCAGCGTCGCGGAGTGGGCCGTACCGAACGGGCGTCCGTCAGCGTCGAGGGCACCCGCATGGCGACTCGCATGCAGGCGGGTCCGGTCGCTGCCGATGCCGACCAGAGAGACGTTCGGCCGGGTGATGGCCCACGGCCCCGGCCAATTGCCGTCGCCGATACCGATGCACCAGCGGGACGCATCCGCAGGCGCAAAGGCGACGGCGCCGTCGAGGTCGGCCACGCGTGGCACGCCGCGCCATGGCCCGTCACCGACCACCACATGCGGGTCGGGACTCGCGGTCCGTGCGAGCGCCGTCGCCCGCGAAAGCAGAAGGGCGGCGCCCAGCGCCGCCCCTCCTTGAAGAAAGTCCCGGCGACCGCTCTGGCCGCCGGGCCCGTTGCCGTCAGAACCGCGCACGCACGCCGAGGATGTAGACCCGGCCGGTCTGGTGGTACACGTTCACGCGATCGCCGTTGGAATCGACCCACTGGTCGTTCCACTCGTTGTTGAGGTTGATGCCCTCCAGCGTGAATTCGATGCGATCGTTCAGCTTGTACGACGCCGAGGCATCGACCGACTTCGTTCCGCGCGTGCCCTCGACGTTGTTGCCGTCGCGGCCGGGCACGGTCGTCAGGTAATCGCCGCGCTCGGCATACGAAACACGCGCGCTGAAGCGCTCGTCTTCGTAGTAGAGCGTGGCGTTCCAGGCGTTCTCCGACAGGCCGGTCAGGTTTTCGCGGGCGGCGAGCGTGCCGGTCGCGGTCAGGTAGTCGATCGTCGATTCGACGTGCGTGTGGTTGAGCTGGACACCGAAGTTCGACCAGACACCCGGCAGGAAGCTGAAGGGCTGCTGGTAATTCAGCTCGTAACCCTTGAGCGGGCCGCCGGGCGTGTTGACCGGGAAGGTGAACTCCCAGCTGTCCTGCGGCGACGTGGTCGGCGGGCGCAGGCCGGCCGGCAGGCCGAACGGGTTCTGGTCGAACGTGCCCGTGGCCCGCGTCGTCTGCACGAAGCTGTCGATGTCTTTGTAGAAGAACGCGGCGGACAGCAGGGCGTCCTCGGCGAAGTACCACTCGAGGCCGAGGTCATAAGTGGTCGCCCGGAACGGCTCGAGCAGCGGGTTCTGCCCACTCACCGTGCGCGAGGAGCCGGAGACCGTGATGTTCACGCCGGGGCTCAGGTTGCCGAGGCCGGGGCGCGCCATCACCTTGGCTGCGCCGAAGCGCAGCAGCAGGTCGTCGGCGACGCTCCACGACAGGTTCAGCGAGGGCAGGGTGTCGCTGTAGTCGCGCTCGACGGTGATGTTCTGCGGCAGGCCCGAGACCACGCCGATGCCGGTCGAGGTCTGCTCGGTACGCACGTGCCGCAGGCCGAACGAGCCGCTGAAACCGCGGCCGAGGAGCTCGGTGTCGAAATCGGCCTGCAGGTAGCCGGACAGTGATTCCTCGCCGACGCTGGCGTTGTTGCCGCGGGCGGCGTCGGTCGACAGCGCATACGTGCCGCAGTTGCAATAGATCCCGAGCAGGTCGGCGAAGGCCTGCACGTTCGGGATCGACCAGGTCAGGGGCGTGCCGCCGCCGGGATTGGTGCCGGACAACCCGATGAGGCGCGTCAGCGACGCGAGATTGGTGCCGGCCGGCAGCGCCGGCACGACGGTCTCCGACGCGCGACGCAGCTCGGTCGTGTCGAAGGTGTAATCCTTCAGGCTCAGGCCACCCTTGAACGACCAGGTCTCGTTCGCGTCCCACGTCAGGTCGGCGCGCCCCGTGCGGAAACCGTTGTCGGCGCTCTGCGGGCGCAGGCGGATCTCCGAGCCCTGGCTGTTCGGCGCGGTGGTGAGCCAGCTCCAGTTCGCCGGATTGGCCACGTCGAAGCCGTAGTTGATCACCGGGAGGCGGCTGTCGCCGCGATAGTCCCAGCTGTAGCCGTTGACGTTGGCCCGCTCGAGCGTGATCGTCGTCTGGATCGGGTTGTCGAAGCGCGAATCGGAGGCGCCGAACATGGCGTCGAGGCGGACGTTGTCGCTGAAGCGGTGGCCGAGCTCGAGGTTGTACTGGGTGAAGCGCGTGCTGAGCTCGTCGTAGCGCGATTCGGCGCGCAGGTCGACGCCGTCGAACACGCCATAGACCAAGTTGCCGTTCGCGTCGACGACGCCGTCGCGGACGATCGTCTGCGGCTTGCCGTTGCCCGCGCGCGAGAAGCTCTGGGCCTGCAGGAAGTTCTCGCCGCGGGTCGCGTCGAAATCGGCGTAGAGCACGTCGAAGTTGACCTGCGTGTCCTCGGTCGCCTTCAGCTGCAGCGACAGCGTCGCCCCCAGGCGCTCCTGCTCATGCTCGATCACGCCGTAGCGCGGCAGGCGAGGATGGAAGGTCGTCGCGAGCCGGCCGGGCGCGAAGGGCGAGGTCGTGGCGAAGTTGCCGTTTGCCGTCGACTGGCTCCAGCGCACGGTGCTGTGGCCCTCCTCGATCAGCGAGCGCTCGGAACGCGCGACGGAGACCAGGGCGCCGAAGCGGCCGTCCATCCACGTGTTGCTGAGCATCGCCGCCATGCGCGGATCGATGTCTTCGGAGAGGTCGCCGTAGCTGGCCTGCGCTGAGCCGACCATCGTCAGCCCGTCGTAGTCGAAGGGGCGCGCGGTCTGCAGGTCCACCGTTGCACCGAGCGAGCCTTCGTCGACGTCGGCCGACGCGGTCTTGCGCACCGTGATGCTGTTGAAGAGGTCGGAGGCGAAGACGTTGAAGTCGAAGCCGCGGCCGCGGTTCGCGCCGCCCGAGGCGTCGGTGCCGCCGCCCGTGGCGAGCGCTTCGAGGCCGTTGATGCGGATGCGGGTGAACTGCGGGCCGAGGCCGCGCACGGAGATGTTGCGGCCTTCGCCGGCGTCGCGGGTGATCGCGACGCCGGGCACGCGCTGCAGCGACTCCGCGAGGTTGAGATCAGGGAACTTGCCGATGTCCTCGGCAACGATCACGTCGACCTGGCCGATCTCGTCGCGTTTCAGGTCGAGCGCGCGGCTCAAGCTGCCGCGGAAGCTGACGACGACCTCGTCGAGCTGTTTCGCGTCATCGCTCTCCGGCGCGGCGCTTGCTGCGGCGTCCTGTGCGATGGCGGGGCCGGCGAGTCCGATGGCGATCGCCACGGACAACGGGGCCAATGCGCACGCCGGAAGCCGGCGGGTGGTGCTTTTCATGTGTCGATCCCTCCCCAGGAATGATGCGCGCGTACCGGTGGCGCTGCGCGCGATGCTGTTGACACCGGTAGCATCGTCGACGTGAACTGCGCTGACACCGGTAGACATGACGCTAGCAAACCGTGCGTGCGGACAACAAGCGCCGTCCGGCATGGTCAGCGGTGGTTTTGCAGGTCATTGATCGGAAACGAAGTTTTTCATGCGGCAGCGCAACACGAGGGCCTTGGTTCTTGTGATGCGGTGCACCAATACGCTGCTTCGGCGCATGCTCGCCCGCTGCAGCCATGAATCGAGGACGTGATGCGATGAATCCGAAGGTGGTGTGTTGGGGCGAGCTGCTTCTCCGTCTCTCGGCGCCCGGCCACGAGCGACTGCTGCAAACGGCGCGCTTCGATGTGCATGTGGGTGGCGCCGAGGCGAACGTCGCCGTGGGCCTCGCGGGATTCGGCCATGCCGTGGCCATGCTCGGCGCCGTGGCCGACAACGCGCTTGGGGCCGGCGTGCTCGGGGAGCTGCGCCGTGCCGGTGTGGACACGACGCGCCTGCTCCGCGCGCCCGGACGGATGGGTTTGTACTTCTTCGAGCAGGGCGCGCTGCAGCGTCCCAGTGACGTCCTCTACGACCGCGCCGACTCCGCCTTCGCGCGCCTGCCGGCCTCGGCTTGGGACTGGCCCGAATTGTTGGCCAGGGCCGGACACCTGCATGTCTCCGGCATTACGCCGGCCTTGGGGCCCGAGAGCGCGCAGGCCGCGCTCGACGCGGTACGCGCGGCGCGTACGATGGGCCTCACGGTGAGCGTCGACGGCAACTACCGGCCGAAGCTCTGGCAGGCGTGGGGCGGGGACGCGCCGCGCCTGCTGCGCGCGCTGATGGCGGAGGCCGATGGCCTCTTCGTCAACCATCGCGACTTGGGGCTGGTGCTCGGCGTGGATCTCGATCGCGGCGAGCCCGTCGCGAGCTTCGCGGCGGCGGCGGAAGCCGCGTTTGACGCTTTCCCGCACTTGGGCTGGATGGCGGCGACGACGCGCGGCGCGGAGGCCACGCAGTCGCAGTCGCTCGGTGCGGTGATGATCGAACGTGGTGGCGCGTTGAACGTGGCGCCGGCCCAGCGCCTTGATGGCATCGTCGACCGCATTGGCGGTGGCGACGCCTTCGCGGCCGGCATCCTCCACGGTCGCTTCCAAGGCTGGCCGGCCGAGGACGTGCTGGCCTTCGGGCTCGCCGCCGGCGCCTACAAGCACAGCCAGCCCGGCGACGCCCTGCGCGCCAGCGAAGCCGACATCCGCGCGTGGCAGGCGGGTGGCGCCGACGTTCGGCGCTGAGGCGGCTCAGCGAGCTCAGCGCGGGGCGTTGGCCGTCTTCGCGTCGTCCACCCAACCGGCGATCGCCTCGGCATCGGGGAAGGGGCTCAAGTGTTGCGCCACCAAGCGGCCGTGCGGATCGATCAACACCGTGTAGGGCAGCAGGCCGCGCGCGTTGCCGAGGCGCACCGAGCTGTCGCGGGTGGAGTTTGGCTCCGCGAAGATCGGGAAGCCCACCGGCACGCGCTCGAGGAAAGCGCGCGCGTCGGTCGCGTCCTCCAGCGCGATGCCGATCACCTGCACGCCGTCCGTGCCCTGGGCGTGGTGGTAGGCGTCGAGCACCGGCATCTCCTCGACGCAGGGCGGGCACCAGCTCGCCCAGAAGTTGATCAGCCGCCAGCGGCCCTCGCCGGGCAGGGGCTGGTTCACACCGTCGAGCGTCGTGCCGAGCAGCGGTTCCGCCGACTCGCCGAGCGCAATGACCTTCAAGCCTTCCGGCGCGGGCGGCGTGCGTGCGGCGTCGAACTCGCCGCGCAGCCAGATGCCGAGCGCGGCGCTGGCGACGGCGAACGCGCCGATCAGCGTCCATTGCAGCCAGGGCTTCATGCGTAGTGCTTCACTTCGCGGTGGCCTTCGTCAGCGCGGACTCGACGATGCCGGTCGTCAGCAGGTTGGGCAGGATCTCGGGCTCGCCGCCGCCCGCCGGGTACACCGCGTAGAACGGCACGCCCACCGCGCCGTACTGCTGCAGGTAGGCGGTGATGGCGGGATCGACGTCGGTCCAGTCGCCCTTCATGTATACGGCGTTGGCGCTCTTGCGCGCCGCGGCAAAGGCGTCGGTGGAGAGCACGGCGCGCTCGTTGGCCTTGCAGCTGACGCACCAGTCCGCGGTCATGTTGACGAAGACCACGCGGCCCTCGGACCGCAGCGCGGCGAGGCCTTCGGCCGAATAGGGCACGCTGCCGTCGGCGGCGGGCTGCGCAGGCTCGCCCGCGCCGGCGTCGCCACCTGGGGCCGCTGCGGCCTCGCGTGCGGAAGGCAACTGCTGCACCGGCCACAAGGCGCCCACGCCGATGACGGCGATGGCGAGCGTGAACGCACGCAGTGCCGCGCTCTTGAAGCGCGCCTGCTCCCAAGCCCACAGGCCGAGCGCCAGCAGGACGGCGCCGCCGAGCACCCAGCCCACGGCATCGGCACCGCGCTGCTTGGCCAGCACCCACACCAGCCAAACGGCCGTCAGGTACATCGGGAAAGCCAGAACCTGCTTCAGCGTGTCCATCCACGCGCCCGGCTTCGGCAGGCGCTGCGCGAGGCCCGGGACGAAACCGATCGCGAGGAAGGGCAGGGCGAGGCCGAGGCCCAGCGCCACGAACACGCCGATGGCGACGAGGGGCGAGGCCGCAAAGGCGTACGCCAGCGCGGCGCCCATGAAGGGCGCCGTGCAGGGCGCGGCGACCACGACGGCCAGCACGCCTGTGAAGAAATCGCCGGCCGGGCCGGACTTCTGCGTGAGCGTCCCGCCCACATTGGCGAGACCGCCCCCGAGATTGAACACGCCGGAGAGCGACAGGCCGACCGCGAACATCAGCAGGGCAAGACCGCCCACCACCGCCGGCTGCTGCAGCTGGAAGCCCCAGCCCAGTGCCAGGCCGGCCTCGCGCAGCGCGAGCGCCAGCCCGCCGAGGGCCGCGAAGCTGAGCACGACGCCCGCCGTGTACCAGAGCGCATGCGAACGGGCCTTCTCCGCACTCTCGCCACTGCCGGCAAGCCCAAGCGCCTTCAGGGAAAGGATCGGCAGCACGCAGGGCATCAGGTTGAGAATCAGGCCGCCCAGCAGGGCAAGGCCGAGGGCCGCGAACAGGCCCATGCCCTCGGTCGCGCGGTTCGCCGCCGATCCCGCATTCCCAGCCCCGACGCCGGAGGCGGCCGATGCATCGGCATTCGCCGGCGCATCCGCCAAAGCGACGGTGAGCTCGCGCTTCAGCGGCGGATAGCAGACGCCGTTCTCCTGGCAGCCCATGAAGCCGACCGTCAGGCGCAGCGTGTCGGCGCCGGCCTGCGTGCGGACGACCTGCAGCGGCACCAGCACTTCGTCGTAGTAGACGGCTTGCTCGCCGAAGTACTCGTCGCTGTGCGTGCGGGCGGCCGGCCACTCTCCGGGGCGCACCAGCGCGCCGCGATCGCTCTGCGCAGCGAAGGTGGTCTTGTCGCGGTAGAGGTAGTAGCCCGGCGCGATGCTGAAGCGCACCACGATGCGATCCGGGCCGTCGGTGACGGCCTCGAGCCGGTAGGCCTCGGTATCGGGCAGGGGCAGGCCCGCGGCGCCGGTCGCCGTCAGCCCGGCCTCCCCCCCGGCCGTGCTACCCGAGAGCAGGCCGCTGCTTCGCCCGCCGGAGAGCAGGCCGGCGACGGAGGGCAGGTCGGCGGATGCGTCGCCGGCGGGCGCCGGCGGCAACGTGACCGTGACCTCGCGGGCTTGCGGCGGGTAGCAGATGCCGAGGTCGGCGCAGCCCTGGTACTTCACCCGCAGGCGCAGGGTCGTCGCGGTGGCGTCGGCGCTGCCGGGCAGGGTCGCCTCAAGCGAACCGCGATAGGTTTCAACCTCGCCGAAGAACTCGTCGGTGTGCTTTTCGCCCGCAGGCAGCACCAGCGGCCCGGCGTTGAAGCCCGCGTCCAGCACCTCGATGCTGGTGCGGTGCCGGTACAGGTAGTAGCCGTCGGCGATGGCGAAGCGCACCGCCACGGTGTCGCGCGCGGGCGCCGACGCGCCGAGCGCGAAGGCCTCGTCGACCGGCAGCAGGTCGTCCTGCTCGATGGCCTGCACGCCGGCGGCGCCGAACAGCAGGGTGGCCAGCGCGACAAGGCGCAGCAGGCGGATGGTCGGGGCGAAAAAGCGTGACATCGGGCAGGGGTCGGTTCCGGGCGCAGTCGGGCATTATCGCCGCGCCGCGTCGGCCGGGCGTGGACAGAGGAGCGTCCGCTCACCGGTTCGTAACCCGGCGGTCACCGGTTTCAGGCCATCGTTCCGGCCCCATCCCCTCGTTCAGGAGCCCTTCCCATGTTCAAAAAACTCGCCGCCGAAGCCCTCGGCATCAGCGATATCGGCGTCATCGTCCCCGCCTCGGAGTTCGACAAGGTCGACGCCGACGACTACCTCTTCCACGAGGACGGCGAGCGCATCTTCTTCCTGATCAAGTCGAAGAAGGACGAGTACTGCTTCACCAACCAGGCACTGATCCACGTCGACGGCGAGTCGGCGGTGTCGACCAAGCGCACGGTGAAGCGCTACGAGTACGCCAGCAACCGCAT
>JAIXTZ010000277.1 GCA_027483745.1 Lysobacteraceae bacterium | reverse complement strand
TCAAGGATGTCGGCCTCGTCATCGTCGACGAGGAGCAGCGCTTCGGCGTGCGGCAAAAGGAGCGCCTGAAGGCCCTGCGCGCCGAGGTACACCTGCTCACGCTCACGGCCACGCCGATCCCGCGCACGCTGAACATGGCAATGAGCGGCCTGCGCGACCTGTCGATCATCGCCACCCCGCCGGCGCACCGCCTCGCGGTGAAGACCTTCGTCGCGCCGTGGGAGAACGAAACCGTCGTCGAGGCCTTCCAGCGCGAGCTGGCCCGCGGCGGCCAGGTGTACTTCCTGCACAACGAGGTCGACACCATCGAGAAGATGGCCCGCGACCTGCAGGCCCTCGTGCCCGACGCGCGCATCCGGGTGGCGCACGGCCAGATGGCCGAGCGCGAGCTGGAACAGGTGATGCTCGACTTCCACCGCCAGCGCTTCAACGTGCTCGTGTGCACCACGATCATCGAATCGGGCATCGACATCCCGAGCGCGAACACGATCATCGTCAACCGCGCCGACAAGTTCGGCCTCGCGCAGCTTCACCAGGTGCGCGGCCGCGTCGGCCGCTCGCACCATCGCGCGTATTGCTACCTCATCGTGCCGCCGAAGCTCACTTCCGATGCCGAGAAGCGACTCGAAGCGCTGGCGGCGATCGAGGAACTCGGCGCCGGCTTCATGCTGGCCACGCACGACCTCGAGATCCGCGGTGCCGGCGAGCTGCTCGGCGAAGAGCAATCGGGCCAGATCGCCGAAGTCGGCTTCTCGCTCTACACCGAGCTACTGGAGCGCGCGGTCAAGTCCATCAAGGCAGGCAAGATCCCCGACCTCGATGCCGGCGCCCCGATCGGTCCGGAGATCAACCTCAACCTGCCCGCGCTGCTGCCCGACGACTACCTGCCCGACGTGCATGCACGCCTCACGCAGTACAAGCGCATCAGCGCGGCGAAGACCGCCGACCGTCTGAAGGAGCTGCAGGTCGAGCTGGTCGACCGCTTCGGCGTGCTGCCCGATGCGGCCAAGCACCTGTTCGCCGTCAGCGAACTGAAGCTCGATGCCGCGAGGCTCGGTATCCGCAAGCTGGACCTCGGCCCGCAGGGCGGACGCCTGGTCTTCGAGGCCAAGCCCAGCATCGATCCGATGTCGGTGATCCGCATGATCCAGGGTCAGCCCAAGGTCTACGCGATGGACGGCCCGGACAAGCTGAAGATGAAACTCGAACTGCCCGATCCGCCCAGCCGCTTGCGCGCGGCGCGCGCCCTGTTCACCACGTTGGCGCAGGGCTGAGCACCGCATGTGCCCGGCGCGCCGGCCGCACGCTGCCGCCCTGCCGACACTCGAAGGCGATGGCATCCAGCTCGGTCCGTGGCCGGAACGCGACGCGATCGCCGACGCCGCTGCGTTGGCCCGGCTGCACGCCGACCCGCGCGCCATGCGCTACTGGAGCACCGCGGCATGGGCACCGGATGACCTCCCGCGTGCCGAGGCCTTCCTCGACGACGTCGAAGAAGGCGCGCGCGGGGGGGCGCTGCTGCGGTTCGCGGCGCGGCGGCCCGGATCGCCCGCGCTCGTGGGATGGGTCACGCTCTTCCGCATCGCCCCTCCGCGTCCGCGCGTGGAGATCGGCTACCTGCTCGATCCCGCGCTGTGGGGACGCGGCCTCGGCCGACGGATGATCGCGTTGGCCTTGGAGCATGCGATCGACGCACTGCGGGCGAAACAGATCGAGGCCGAGGTCGACCCCATGAACCTCGCTTCGTGCCGGGTGCTGGAATCGCTGGGCTTCCAGCGGGAAGGCCCGCTTCGCGAGCGCTGGCGAACCGACAGCGAGATGCAGTCGATGGCGCTCTATCGCCTGATCGCGTCCGACGGGCGCCGCTGACCTGCCGCCGGATCGGCGCGGCGGCGCCGGGGCTCAGCCCTGGCCTGCGGCGTCGCGGATGCTGGCGTACTCGTGCACGAACCAGCCGCTGCCGCCGGCGCGGGCGAGATTGACCGCCGCATGGGCCACCTGGCTGGCCTCGATGGCCTTGAAGCGGGCGAGCGGTCCCAGCAGCAAGGGGTTGTAGAGCGGGGCCAAGCGTTGGGCGAACGCCTCCCCGGGCCGTCGCTCGCCGCGCTCGCCCAGCAGCAGGCCGGGACGCAAGATGTCGACGCGGGGGAAGTTCTGCTCGGCGAGCCCACGCTCAGCCTCGGCCTTGACGCGGAGGTAGAAGTTGCCGGACTTCGCGCTCGCACCCACCGACGACACGAGGATGGCGTGCCGTGCGCCCAGGGCCCGCGACAGCGCCGCGAATTTCAGCACCAGGTCGCGATCGACCGCGACAAAGGCGGCCTGGTTGCCGGCCTTGCTGATCGTCGTTCCAAGAGTGCAGATCCAGACGTCCGCTTTCAGGCCCGCGAGGCTGCGACGCAAGCCGCTGTCCGCACGGCGCTCGGCCGTGCTGGAGTCGTAGACGACATTGCGCAGGCGCGGGGACTGGGCCAACAGCGGCGCGCGCGTGGGCGCGACGACCTCGAAAGGCTCACCGGACGACAGCAGGCGTCGCAGCACATGCCCACCGACCAGTCCCGATGCCCCCGTCAGCAGCACCCGGCGGGTCTGCGCGTCGGTTTCCGGCAGCGGCAGACGAGCCTGCATGGCGACGTGGCGGGGGCGTGAATGACGCCCGAGGCTAGCACGCACCCCAAGGCAAAAATCCGATCACGGGCACGGTTTTGCAGCGTCAACGCGGAAGGATGACGAAACAGAATCACTTCTTTATAATAACCGTTCGCATTTGCAATTCGCCAACCCAATGACCCGCCGCACGACCCTTTCACTCGCCCTGAGCCTTGCCCTCACCTCGCTGCCCGCCCTCGCCGCGCCCGCCCCAGCGCCCGCCCCAGCGCCCGCCCCAGCGCCCGCCCCAGCGCCGGAACCGGCGACTGGGAAGCGCACCCTGGCGACGATCGAGGTGGTGGGCCGCCTGCCCGCCCCGGAGACGGCGGAGGGCAGCGCCACCACGCTCGACCAGAGCGTGCTGGTCTCGGCACGCGCGTTGACCGTCAACGAGGCGCTGCGCAAGGTGCCCGGCGTGACCGTCCGCGACGAGGAGGGCTTCGGCCTGCGCCCGAACATCGGCATCCGCGGCAGCAACCCGACGCGTAGCACCAAGGTCCTCATTCTCGAGGATGGCCTGCCGGCGATGTACGCGCCCTATGGCGACAACGCCAGCTACTACCACGCACCCATTCAACGCTACGACCGCATCGAGGTGCTGAAGGGCGCCGGACTCCTGCGTTTCGGTCCACAGACCATCACCGGCGCGATCAACTACATCACGCCGACGCCCCCGGAGGATGCCGAAGGCCACGTCGAACTTTCCGGCGGTACGCGCGGCTATCGCGCGCTGCATGCCAGCGTCGGCGGCAGCGGGCTGCTCGTCGATATCGGCCACAAGCAGGGCGACGGCGCACGCGACAACACCGAACTGGAACAGACCGACCTCTTCGCGAAGTACCAGTGGCAGGTGAACGAACAGCACGCGCTGACCTTCCGGGCGAACAAGCTCCAAGAGGACTCGGAAGTCGGCTACTCCGGCCTGACGGACGCCGAGTACCGGAACTTCGGCGCCGAGTACTATCCGTTCGAGAACGACCTGTTCGACATCGAACACGGCGCGCTCTCGGCCAGCCACGCCTGGACGCCCCGCGAGGGCCTGCAGTTGCTGACCTCGGCCTACTACACCGAGTTCGTCCGCGACTGGTGGCGCCAGTCGAGCACGACGACCGACACGCAGTGCGGCACCGCGTTCCGCGACGCGCGCTTGCGCGGTGAGCGCGTGAATCCAGCCTCGTGCAACTCCGCGCAGGGCCGACTCCGCCGCTACTACACCTGGGGCGTCGACACGCGCCTGACGTGGGACACCAGCCTGTTCGGCACCGCAGGCAGCAGCGAAGTGGGCCTGCGCTGGCACGAGGAGGACCAGGTTCGCTTCCAGGTGAACGGCACGTCCCCGGCCGCGCGCACCGGCACCCTTGTCGAGAACAACCTGCGCACGGCGGAAGCGCTGGCGGCCTTCGCCACGACCACCTTCGATCTCGGCGCCGTGCAGCTCACCCCCAGCGTGCGTCGCGAGGACATCGAGTTCGCGCGACTGAACCGCCTCCCCGGGGGCCTCGGCGGCGCGGAAGACGTGGCTGAAACCACCTGGGGCGTGGGCGCCAACTGGTTCGCCAGCGACGCCGTCGTGGTGTTCGCCTCGGCGCACGAAGGCTTCGCCCCGCCGCGCGTCGAAGACCTGATCGGCGGCAACGGCACCAGCGTCGCGGTGGACGCCGAGGACAGCCTGAACCTCGAGCTGGGCCTGCGCACGCGCTGGCAGGGCATCGACATCGAAGCCACTGCTTTCCGCACCGATTTCGCCAACCAGATCGTCGTCGGCTCCATCGCGGGTGGCAGCACGCCCTTGGCCCAGGGTGAGACCGAGTACGCCGGCTTCGAGTTCGCCGCCGGCATGAACCGCGGCGCGCTGCAGCGCCGCGGCGGCGAGTTCTACGCGAATCTGGCTGTGACCTGGCTCCCCACCGCCGAACAGAGCACGGTGCTCCGCCGCGTCGACACCGGCGCCGCCGCCAACGGCAGCGTGGCGGGCAACCGACTGCCCTACGCCCCGGACCTGACCACCACCTTCCGGGTCGGCTATGTGCGAGGCGCGTGGGACGCGTCGGTCGAAGTCCAGCAGGTCGGCGAGCAGTGGGCCGACTTCGCCAATACGCGACACCCCGCCGTCAACGGCGACGGCCAGTTCGGCCAGCTCGATGGCTACGCGACCTGGAGCGCCACGCTGAACTACGAGCCGGCCGGCAGCGCATGGAGCGGCTACGTCGCGGTGAAGAACCTCACCGACCGCGAGTACATCGTCGACCGCACGCGCGGCCTGCTGTTCGGCAATCCCCGCCAAGTCGTGGCCGGCCTGCGCTACGGCTGGTGAATCGCCCGGCGTCGGCCTGCGCCGGCGCCAACCCTTTCGACGGGGCGGCGTATGCTCGGGCGTCCATCCCCTCTGGAACACCGGCATGCGTCCGTCCCCGTCGTCCCGCCGCGAACTGCTGTCGATGCTCTTGGTGGCGCTGCCGGTGTCCGCCGTCGCGCCATCGTTGCTCGCCCAGTCGAGTCTTGAGCGGGCCCTGCAGCAGGTGGGCGCGGCCCGCGGCCCGGGTCGCCTGTTGCAAGCGGACGCGTCCGGCGGCATCAAGGAAGCGCTCGCGCAGGGCGTGGACCGCTCGATCCGTCAGCTCGGACGTCCGGACGGCTTCTTCCGCGATGCGGCGGTCAAGATCCTGGTACCAGAGCGCCTCAGGCAGATCGCCGATCTCGCTCGACGCGCCGGCCAAGGCGCCCGCGTCGATGCTTTCGAGGAATCGATGAACCGCGCGGCCGAGAAGGCCGTTCCGGCAGCCGCCGGCATCCTCGCCAACGCCGTGCGCGCCATGACCGTGCAGGACGCCATCGGCATCGTGCGCGGTGGCGGCACCTCGGCCACCGATTACTTCAAGCGAAGCAGCGGCGACGCGCTGTTCGCGTCGTTCCGCCCGATCGTCGCGCGGCAGACCGCCAGCGTCGGCGTCACCGAGAAGTACAAGGCGTTCACCGAACGTGCCGGTGGCGGTGCCCTGGGCGCCCTGCTCGGCGGTGGCGGTCGCGACGGCCGCTCGGCGCTGGACCTCGACGACTACGTGACGAACCGGTCCATCGATGGGCTGTTCCACGTCATCGGCGGGCAGGAGCAGGCGATCCGTTCGAACCCCGCCTCGCGCAACACCGACCTGCTGCGCCGCGTGTTCGGCTGATGTTGGAAACGACGACGGCGCCCTCAGGCGCCGTCGCGTCCCCTCGGTAGCGCCCTGCGCTTACTCGACGACCACGGGGATGCCGAGGCTCTTGGCAATGCGGCCCTTCCACTCGGCCGGGCCGGTGGTGTGCACGGACTCACCGCGGGAATCCACGGCCACGGTCACCGGCATGTCCTTGACCTCGAACGCGTAGATCGCCTCCATGCCGAGGTCGGCGAAGCCGACGACCTTGGCCGCCTTGATGGCCTTCGAGACCAAGTAGGCCGCGCCGCCGACCGCCATCAAGTAGGCGCTCTGGTGCTTCTTGATGGCCTCGATGGCGACCGGGCCGCGCTCGGCCTTGCCGACCATGCCGAACAGGCCGGTCGCCTCGAGTACCTGGCCGGTGAACTTGTCCATGCGCGTGGCGGTGGTGGGGCCGGCCGGGCCGACGACTTCATCGCGCACCGGATCGACCGGGCCGACGTAGTAGATGAACTTGCCGCGCAGGTCGACGGGCAGCGGCTCGCCCTTGTTGAGCATGTCGACCATGCGCTTGTGCGCGGCGTCGCGGCCGGTCAGCAGCGTGCCGTTGAGCAGCAGCACGTCGCCGGGCTGCCAGCTCGCGATCTCGGCCTTGGTGATGCCGTCGAGGTTGACGCGCTTGCCCTTCGAGGCGTCGTAGGTGAGTTCCGGCCAGTCCTCGAGCGAGGGCGGCTCCAGCATCACCGGGCCGCTGCCGTCGAGCGTGAAGTGCGCATGCCGCGTGGCCGCGCAGTTCGGGATCATCGCCACCGGCAGGTTGGCCGCGTGGGTCGGGTAGTCCTTGATCTTGACGTCGAGCACGGTGGTCAGGCCGCCGAGCCCCTGCGCGCCGATGCCGAGTGCGTTGACCTTTTCATAGAGCTCGATGCGCAGTTCTTCGGTCGGGGTCGACGGCCCGCGCGCGAGCAGCTCGGTCATGTCGATCGGGTCCATCAGCGACTGTTTCGCGAGCAGCATCGCCTTTTCTGCGGTGCCGCCGATACCGATGCCGAGCATGCCCGGCGGGCACCAGCCGGCACCCATTTGCGGTACCATTTCAAGGACCCAGTCGACGATCGAATCCGATGGGTTCATCATCTTGAACTTCGACTTATTCTCGCTGCCGCCGCCCTTCGCGGCGACGTCGATCACGACCTTGTTGCCCGGGACCATCTCGACGTTGAGCACCGAGGGTGTATTGTCCTTGGTGTTCACGCGGCTGAACGCCGGGTCGGCGAGGATCGAGGCGCGCAGCTT
>JAIXTZ010000227.1 GCA_027483745.1 Lysobacteraceae bacterium | reverse complement strand
CGCGTTCAACAAGCGCGGCTGGGCGCTGGGCGGTTACCACTACGTGATGTGGAACAGCGACACCTACGGCTACGACAACTCCACCGATCCGATCTACGCCTCGGTGCCGTTCTTCCTCGTGCTTCGCGAGGGCCGCGCGCACGGCGTGTTCCTCGACAACACGCACCGAAGCAGCTTCGACATCGGCCGCGAGCGCCGCAACACCTTGAGCTTCGGCGCCGACGGTGGTGAGCTCGACTACACCGTGATCGCCGGTCTGCATCCGCGCGATGTCGTGCGCCGCTACGCGCAGCTCACCGGCCGCGCGCCGCTGCCGCCGCGCTGGGCACTGGGCTACCACCAGAGCCGCTGGAGCTACTACCCGGAGGCGCGCGTGCGCCGGCTGGCCGACACCTTCCGCCAGGAGCAGGTGCCGGCCGACACGCTGTGGCTGGACATCGACTACCAGGACGAGTTCAAGCCCTTCACCTGGAGCGCGGAGCGCTTCCCCGACCCGGGCAAGCTCGTCGCCGATCTGCGCGAGCAGGGCTTCCGTACCGTGGTGATCCTCGACCCGCACCCGACCAAGGAGCCGGGTTACCGCATCTACGACGAGGGCGTGGCGGGCGACCATTTCGTCAAGAATCCGGACGGCACGCTGTTCGAAGGCCCGGTCTGGCCGATCAACGCCCCCAACAAGCCCGGCAACAGCGTGTTCCCCGACTTCACCCGCCCGGCCACGCGTGAGTGGTGGGGCCGGCAGCATTCGGTCTTCACCGACGTCGGCATCGCGGGCATCTGGAACGACATGAACGAACCGGCCGTGTGGGTGCCCCCGGCCAACACCATGCCCGACGATGTCCGCTTCGACCACGAGGGCCAGCCCACCAACCACGCCGAGGTGCACAACCTCTACGGCATGCAGATGACGCGCTCGACCTTCGAGGGCCTCACCGCCTTGAAGCCCAATGAACGTCCCTTCGTGCTCACCCGCGCCACCTTCGCGGGCGGCCAGCGCTACGCCTGGGTGTGGACGGGCGACAACCGCGCCGAGTGGGCCTCGCTGCAGCAGTCCCTCCCGATGCTGCTGAACTTCGGGCTCTCCGGCTTCCCCTTCATCGGCGCCGACGTGGGCGGGTTCTCGGGCTACCCGTCCGGCGAGCTGTTCACCCGCTGGCTGCAGGCGGCGCTGTTCTCGCCGTTCTTCCGCGGCCATACCGAGCAGGCCACGCCGGACCAGGAGCCGTGGTCCTTCGGCCAGCCGTGGGCGCGCATCAACAAGGGCACCATCGAGCTGCGTTACCGCCTGCTGCCCTACCTCTACACGGCGGTGGAAGAGGCCAGCCGCACCGGCCTGCCGGTGATGCGCCCGCTGGTGCTTGAGTACCCGGACGACCCGCAGACCCATGGCCGCGGCGACCAGTTCCTCGTCGGTACCGACCTGCTGGTCGCGCCGGTGCTCGTCGAGGCCGCGACCTCGCGCGACGTGTACTTCCCCAAGGGCGAATGGATCGATTTCCACACCGGCGTGCGCTTCGAGGGCGGCAAGACCCACAAGGTCGAGGCGCCGGTCGAGCGCCTGCCGATCTTCGTGCGCGCGGGCAGCGTGATCGCGATGCAGCCGGTCGTGCAGCACACCGGCGAGATGGCCGCGCAGCCGATCGTGTTCCGGGCCTTCCCCGATTCGCAAGGCCGCGCCACCGGCCTGCTCTACGACGATGACGGCGAATCGATGGCCTACCGCGACGGCGCCTTCCTGCGACAGCGGGCCACGTTGCGCACGGCCCGCGGCAAGGCCTGCGTCGCGCTGGAAACGGTCGAGGGCCGGGCCGAGGCCTCGCCGCGGCAGCGCCGCTTCGAGGACGCCGAAGGACGCCCCGTGCCGGCCTGTTGAGGACGCCGGTCACGGAATCGTGCGCGTTGACGCGCTGGGACACGTCGTCGGGTTGACCGGGCCCGACGCCCTGCGTATCCACGTGGGCAACGCGTTCACGTCCAGATCCGGGAGGTCGCATGGAGCTCGTGCCTGCCTCCGGACTGGGGCTCAAGATCGGTGACCGCCTCGAGGTGGCCATCGTCGACCGCAGCGGCCAAGTCCTGCTCCAGAAGGGCAAGGTGGTCGGCAGCGAAGCGGTGCTCGAACGCCTGAACGAACGCGGCTTCTTCCAGCGGCAGACGATCGAGGAGGAAGAACTCTCCGACCTCGACCGGCTCGAGGAGCAGTTGCATCGCGAGTCGTCGACCGAAGGCCGCCTCGCCCTCCTCGTTGAACAGATCGAGAAGCTGCTGCGCAGCCTCGTCCGGCCCCCGTCGGGCACGACCTGGGCCGACCTCGAATCCGTCGTGCGCTGGCTCGACGAGCTCTTCGTCCGTGACCAGGACCAGTTCATCGGCGTGCAGCAGCTGCTCGCCCACAGCCACACCTTGTCGGAGCGGGCCCTGCACGCGGCGGCGGTGGCCAAGCTGCTGGCCGTGGCCGAGGGGCTGCCGCGCGAGGTGCAGACCAGCCTCGCGGCAGCAGCGATGACTGTCGACGTCGCGGTCGTGGAGGAGCACGACGACCTGACCCTGCATCCCGGCGACCTGCTCGACCACCACAAGCAGCTGGTGGCCGGCCATCCCGAGCGCGCGGTCGAGCTGCTCGAACACCTCGGCGTCCACGATCCGGTGTGGATGCAGGCCGTGGCGATGCACCACGAACGCCTCGACGGCTCGGGCTATCCGAAAGGCCTCGCGGGCGCGCAGATTCCCATCGGGGCCCGCATCGTCGCGCTGGCCGATGCCTTCACCGCGATGATGCGGCCGCGCGCCGACCGCCCCGCCTACCTCGCCAAGGACGCCCTGCGCGAGCTGTTCGTCGGCGGCGCGGCCAAGTTCGATGCACGGCTGGTGCAGGTGCTGGTGAAGCAGCTCGGCGTCTATCCGCCGGGCACGGTGGTGAAGCTGGCGAATGGCGAGATCGGTGTCTGCGTGCGCCGCACCAACGACGCCCGCAAGCCGG
>JAIXTZ010000129.1 GCA_027483745.1 Lysobacteraceae bacterium | reverse complement strand
GTCGCGCGCTGGTGCTCGGGCAGCTTGCCCGCGAGGATGCTGATGAAGATGATGTTGTCGACGCCGAGCACGACCTCGAGCGCGATCAGGGTGCCGAGCGCCATCCACGCTTCGGGGGAAGCCAACCACTCGAACATCGGGGATCTCCTCGCAGCTGATTTTCCGCAGGGCCTAGCGCGCGGCGATGGCGCCCGCGCGACGGGCGGCGATGAATGACCGCACCATCAGGGCCAGCACCGTCCCCGAGAGCAGCAACATGCCGACGTTGACGCCCAACGCAAGGGGACTCATCGCCGCGGCGCGGATGGCCAGCGCGGCGGCCGGTGCCAAGGCCCCAAGCAGCGCGACCAGCGCGGCCACGTGCATCAGGTGCTTGCGCGCGCCCTCGAAGGCCAGCGAAAGACCGGCCAGCAGGGCCAGCGCGGCGCCGACGTAGGCCGGCATCAGGGCGGTGCGGCTCGGAGAACCGTCACCGGACGAGATCGCGAAAGCCCCGACGCCCAGGGCGATCAGCAAGGCGGCGAGGATCAGCATGGTCTTGGGCATGGAAGCAGTCCGGATCAGGGCATCGGGAGGCGCAGCCTGGGGGGCCGGCCGTCACCGTGGCGTCGTCAGGCGAGGACGACGCGGTTCTTGCCCTCGGCCTTGGCCTGGTAGAGCGCTTCGTCCGCGCGTCGGTACATCGCCGGGAACTCCACCGGGCCACGGGCGGCCGCGAGGCCGATGCTCGCCGTCAGGCCGCTGGGGGCCGAGGCGAGGCCCGCCAGCTCCGCCGCAACGGCGAGACGCAGGCGCTCGGCGAACCGTTTCGCCCCCTCGGCATCGGTGAGTGGCATCAGCACCACGAACTCTTCGCCGCCGAACCGCGCCACCACGTCCTCGGCCCGCGACTCGGCCAGCAAGCGGGCGCCGACGCGGGCGATGGCATGGTCGCCGAGGGCGTGGCCACCCTCTTCGTTGAGCCGACGGAAGTCATCGAGGTCGATGACCGCCAGGGCCACGGGCGCATCGCGCCGCCCCGAGAGCGCCAGGAGGGGATCCGCAAGCTCGTGGAAGCCGCGGCGGTTCAACAGGCCGCTCAGGGGGTCCCGCGACGCGAGGCTGTGCAGGTCACGCCTCACGCGCTCCGTGGCCAGCAGGATGAAGGCGACGGTGATGCAGGTCAGCGCCAACATGGTGGAGACCAGCAGCACCGGCACGACCAACCCTCCAACCAGGAAACGCGCCGCGTCCGCGCCCTCGAAGACCGCGGTCGCGGCCCGCCAGCTCTGGACCAGCGCCAACATCGCGAGACCGACGGCCATCAGCAGGGGGCCCAATCCCGGGAGTCGCGGATAAGCGCGCAACAGCGCGTGGAGGGCCACCACCATGCACGCCACGTGCAGCGAGGCAAGCACGGCGATGCGGAGATCGGCCCATCCCTGGATGACGGTCGCGACGGCCGCAACGGCGTAGACCGCCAGGGCGATCGCCGCGAAAACGCGCTCCGCGCCCGGCAGGCCGAGGAAGCGACGCACCGCGACGGGGGTGAGGACCATCGACGGAATCCAGAGGGCGTTCTGCACGAGGATGCCCGCGGTGGTCTGTCCCTGCCCTGCGGCAAGCAGCGCCGCGGGAACCCCGACGCACACCAGCGATGCGGCCCACGTTCCCAGACCTCGGGCGTTCTCGCCCAGGCCGACCCGAAGCGAAAGGACCATGACGGCGAGGAGGCCCTGCATGAGGGCCACCACGAACAGCAGGGTCGGTTGGTCGAGCATCGGCCTTCCCCCTCGCCTTCGACCGTCAGACGCCGATCGGGTTGGCCTTCTCGGGGTCGATGTTGAAGACCTTGATCGCGCGGGCCACGTCCTTGGCGTTCATCTTGCCCTCGGCCGCGAGCGCGGCGACGGCGGCGTGCGCGATGTAGTAGCGGTCGACCTCGAAGTGGCGACGCAGGTTGGCGCGCGTATCCGAGCGGCCGAAACCATCGGTGCCGAGCACCGTGTACTTCATCGGCACGAAGGCGCGGATCTGGTCGGCGAACTGGCGCACGTAGTCGGTGGCGGCGATGGCCGGGCCCTGGCGACCCTCCAGCAGCTCGGTCACGTAGGCCTTGCGCGGCGTCTTCGCTTCCGGGTGCAGGCGGTTCCAGCGCTCGGCGTCGAAGCCGTCGCGGCGCAGCTCGGTGAAGCTCGGGCAGCTCCAGATGTCGGACGACACGCCGAACTCCTTGTCGAGCAACTCCGCCGCGAAGATCGCTTCGCGCAGGATCGTGCCCGAGCCCATCAGCTGCACGCGCAACTCGCCCTTCTTCGGCTTGCCGGCGTCCTTCAGCAGGTACATGCCCTTGATGATCCCTTCCGCGGCGCCTTCCGGCATGTCCGGGTGGGTGTAGTTCTCGTTCATCAGGGTCAGGTAGTAATACTCGTCCACCTGCTCCGTCATCATCCGCTGCATGCCGTGCTGCAGCACCACCGCGACCTCGTAGGCGAAGGTCGGGTCGTAGGGGCGGCAGTTCGGGATGTTGCCGGCCAGCAGCTGCGAGTGGCCGTCCTCGTGCTGCAGGCCTTCGCCGTTCAGCGTGGTGCGGCCGGCGGTGGCGCCGAGCAGGAAGCCGCGGGCGCGCATGTCGGCGGCCTGCCAGGCGGAATCACCGATGCGCTGGAAGCCGAACATCGAATAGAAGATGTAGAACGGCAGCATCGGCACGTTGTTGGTGCTGTAGCTGGTGGCCGCGGCCATCCAGCTCGAGAAGCTGCCCGCCTCGTTGATGCCTTCCTGCAGCACCTGGCCGGCGTTGTCCTCGCGGTAGAACATCAGCTGGTCGGCATCGACCGGCTTGTACTTCTGGCCGTGCGGCGAGTAGATGCCGATCTGTCGGAACAGGCCTTCCATGCCGAAGGTGCGCGCCTCGTCGCAGATGATCGGCACCGTGCGCGGCCCGATCGCCTTGTCGCGCAGGATGACGTTCAGCGCCTGCACGAAGGCCATCGTGGTGCTGATCTCGCGGTCGCCGCTGCTCTTCAGCAGACGGTCGAAGACCTCGAGCGACGGCGCCGGCAGCGATTCGCTGGCCTTGACGCGGCGCTGCGGCAGCGAGCCGCCCAGCGCCTCGCGGCGGGCCTTGAGGTACTGCACTTCCGGCGCGTCCGGGCCCGGGTGGTAGAACGGCACCGAGGGCAGCTGCTCGTCGCTGACCGGGATGTTGAAGCGGTCGCGGAAGGCCTTCACCGCCGCGTCGTCCAGCTTCTTCTGCTGGTGGGTGATGTTGATCGACTCACCCGCCTTGCCCATGCCGTAGCCCTTCACCGTCTTGGCGAGGATCACGGTGGGCTGGCCCTTATGCGCCGTGGCGGCGGCATAGGCGGCGTAGACCTTGTGCGGGTCGTGGCCGCCGCGGTTCAGGCGCCAGATGTCCTCGTCGGACAGCGAGGCGACCATCTGCTTGGTCTCCTCGTACTTGCCGAAGAAATGCTCGCGCGTGTACGCGCCGCCGAAGGCCTTGCAGTTCTGGTACTCGCCGTCGACGGTTTCCATCATCAGCTTCTTCAGGACGCCATTGGTGTCCTTGGCAAGGAGCGGATCCCAGTAGCTGCCCCAGACCACCTTGAGCGCGTTCCAGCCGGCGCCACGGAAGACGCCCTCCAGCTCCTGGATGATCTTGCCGTTGCCGCGCACCGGGCCGTCGAGGCGCTGCAGGTTGCAGTTGATGACGAACACGAGGTTGTCGAGGCCCTCGCGACCGGCCAGCGAGATCGCGCCGAGGCTCTCGGGCTCGTCGCACTCGCCGTCGCCCATGAAGCACCACACCTTGCGGTCGCTCACCGGCATCAGGCCACGGGCCTCGAGGTACTTCCAGAAGCGCGCCTGGTAGATCGCGGCGATGGGCCCCAGGCCCATCGAGACGGTGGGCGTCTGCCAGAAATCGGGCATCAGCCACGGGTGCGGGTAGCTCGAGATGCCCTTGCCGTCGACTTCCATGCGGAAGTGGTTGAGCTGGTCTTCGGTGAGGCGGCCTTCGAGGAAGGCGCGGGCGTAGACGCCCGGCGAGCTGTGGCCCTGGATGAACAGCAGGTCGCCCGGATGCGACTCGTTCGGCGCACGCCAGAAATGATTGAAGCCGACGTCATAGAGCGTGGCCGCCGATGCGAAACTGGCGATGTGGCCGCCGAGCTCGCCGGGCTTGCGGTTGGCGCGCACGACCATGGCCAGCGCGTTCCAGCGGATCAGCGAGCGCAGCTTCCACTCCATCTGGGCATCGCCGGGCATCTTCGCTTCGAGATGCGCCGGGATGGTGTTGATGTACTCGGTGGTGGGCACGAACGGCAGGTGCGCGCCGGCGCGGCGAGTGAGCTCCACCATCCGTTCGAGGATGTGGTGCGCGCGCTCCGGGCCGTCGGCATCGATGACGGCCTTGATCGACTCCAGCCACTCCTGGGTCTCGGTGGGGTCGATGTCGTTTGCCAACACATCCTGCAACCAGTTCATGCCTTCCCGCTCCGCGTGGAAACTAGAGTTGGAAGTCTAACAGCCGTCGATGGAACACCGATGGCGCTGCATACGAATACGCCGGCGTATGTCGGATCAGCGGACGACCAGGACCGGCGTGCGGCATGCGGCGAGGACCTTGGACACCGTCGATCCCAGCAGGAGGCCCGACAGGGCACCGTGGCCGTGGGACCCCATCACGACTAGGTCATAGGCACCCCCCTCGGCTTGCTCCGCCACGAGGCTTCCGGGATGGCCGGCCGTCAGGATCTCCCGCGCACCGCGTCCGGCCGCCGCCAGACGCTCCCGCGCCGCGCGCAGGGCTTCCTCGTGGTCGTGTGCATGCTGCGCCGCGACGATCTCGGCCCCGACCGCCATCGCGGCACGGGGTGGCAAGGGCTGCGACACGTGGATCAGGGTGAGCGCGGCCTCGCCGAACATCGCGGAGTGGGCCAGCACGTAGTCGAGTGCTTTGGCGCCGAAGGCGCTGCCGTCGACGGCGATCAGGACATTCATCATGGGGATGCCTCGATGGATCGAATGGGTGGGCGTCTAGCCTGCCAGCCTCCAAGGCGCCGGGATTTGGCGCAGGTCAATCCCGCCGTCGCCCGACGCACCCCGGCCCGAGCGCGCCCAAGAGCCGATGGCCCCGCCCGCTCAAAGCTTCAGGAACCGCCGCGGCACGGCCAGCTTCAGCAGCCGCTCGAAGGACTTGCGCCGCAGCCCGGGATGGCGGAATCCCGCGACGATGTGCGGCCACCAGTCGCGCTTGCGGCCCTCCAGCATGGCGCGACGGGCGTTGGCCTCGATGCGGTACATCGCGGCGAGCTGCAGGCCCAGCGCGCGCCGAGACTCCGGCACGGCCGCCACCCGCGCGCAGCGCTCGGCGTCGTCGGCGATCTCGGCGTACATCCGCAGCGTGCGCTCGTAGCGCTGGCGCTTGGCGTCCGGGCCGCCCCCGTGGGCGAATACCCAGCCATGCAGGTTCCCGGCGTGGATGCGGTAGTCGAGCCAGGGTTCCTCGAGGCAGTGCACCTCGCCGAAGAGGACTGCGCGCAGCGTGATCATGTTGTCCTCGACCATGCCCTGCAGGGGCGGCAGGTCATCGAAGACGAACCGGCGCATCGCCATGGAGGCGCCGAGCAGGCAGACGAAACTGCCGCGCTCGAGCAGCCAACGCTGGTCGGCGCGACGGAAGCCGGGGTCGCGAGCGCGACGCGCGATCACCGCCCCTTGGGCATCGATTTCGTCGACCGTCGTACCGACGAGGGCGACGTCGGGATGGGCGTCGAAGAAGGCCAGCGCGCGGGCGACACGATCGGGATGGGAGCGGTCGTCGCCGGCCTGGAACAGCAGGATGGCGCCGGTCGCCTCGGCCGCGACCACATTGATGTGGGCGCACAGGCCGAGGTTGCGCTCGTTGCGCCGGACCACCAACCGATGCGGCCCGCGGTACTCGCGGGCGAAGGCTTCGGCGATGGCGAAGCCCTCGTCCGGCGCCGGCGACGCATCGTCGGAAACGATGATCTCGCAGGGCACGGTCTGCGCCACCGCGCTGTCAAGCGCTTCGCGGATCGTCGCGCCCATCCGGTAGGCCAGCAGCAGGATCGTCGCCTGCGGCGGCATGCCCGCTCGCAGCGCCGGTAGCTCTTGTCCTGCGCCCATGCCGGGGCGCTCAGACCGCGCGTTCGGCGCGGATCAGCGCGTCGACCGCGGCCACCGCCGTCATGTTGACGATGCGGCGGATGGTGGCCGAAGGCGTCAGCACGTGGGCCGACTTCGAGAGCCCCATCAGGATCGGCCCGAGGCCGACGCCATCGGTCATGGCGCGGGTCAGGTTGTAGGCGGCGTTGGCGGCGTCGATGTTGCCGAACACCAGCAGGTTGGCCCGCCCCTTCAGGCGGGAGTTCGGGAAGACGCGCTCGCGCAGCTCCTCGTTCAAGGCGAGGTCGGCGTGCATCTCGCCCTCGACTTCGAGCTTGGGCGCGCGCTCATGCAGGATCGCCAGCGCGTCGCGCAGCTTCTGCGCGCTCGGGGCCTCGGAGCTGCCGAAGTTCGAGTGCCCGACGAGCGCCACCTTCGGCGTCACGCCGAACAGGCGCAGGCGGAAGGCGGCCTGCTGGACGCAGTCGGCGATCTGCTCGGCGCTCGGATCGACCTGGACGTGGGTATCGGCGAAGAAGAACACGCCCTTGTCGTTGAGCACCGCCGAAAGCGCGGACAGGCCCTTGCTGCCGTCATCGAGGCCCAGCACTTCGCGCACGTAGCGCAACTTGCGGGCGTAGCGGCCGACCATGCCGCAGAGCATCGCGTCAGCCTCGCCGCGGCGGACCATCAACGCGGCGATCACGGTGTCGCGGCCGCGCACGATGGCCTTGGCCGCCGAGGGCGTGACGCCCTTGCGCTGCATGATCTGGTGGTAGAGCTGCCAGTACTCATTGAAGCGCGGGTCGTCATCGATATTGGTGATCTGCACGTCCACGCCGGGGCGGATGCGCAGGCCGAGGCGCTGGATGCGGCGCTCGATGACGGCCGGGCGACCAACCAGGATCGGATGCGCGAGACCTTCGTCGACCACCGTCTGCACGGCGCGCAGCACGTTCTCTTCCTCGCCTTCCGCGTAGACCACGCGCTGGCGGTTGACGCGGGCGCGGTCGAACACCGGTTTCATCATCAGGCCGGTGCGGAACACCCACTGGCTCAGTCGATCACGGTACTGCGCGATGTCGACCGGGCGCGTGGCCACGCCGGAGCGCATCGCCGCCTCGGCCACGGCCGGGGCCAGCGACACCAGCAGGCGCGGGTCGAAGGGCCGCGGGATCAGCGACTCGGCGCCGAACTGCACCGGCTC
>JAIXTZ010000365.1 GCA_027483745.1 Lysobacteraceae bacterium | reverse complement strand
GTGTCGCCGACGGCATGGCCATGCGTGTCGTTGACCAACTTGAAATGGTCGATGTCGATGGCGAGCACGCAGAACGGCTGCGCGGTGAGGCGCGCCATCTTGAAGGCCTCGCTGCCGCGATAGTCGGTGTGGCGGCGGTTCGCGAGGCCGGTGAGTGGGTCGGTCATCGCCAGCAGGCGCAGCCGGCGGGCCTTGGCGATCTGGCGCGCCACAACGACGAGCAGCGCGATCACCAGCACCGCGGCCAGCGAGATCGCCGTCCACTGCCAGCGTCGCGCGGCGTTGAGGCCTTCGATTTCCTGCAGGCGCAGGGCTTCGCGGGCCCTCAACTCCGCGTTCTCGACGTCGCGCCGCGACGCATCGAACTGCTCGCGCATGAAGTCGGTGCGCTGCTCGGCGCGCAGGCGATCGTCGTTGGCGTGCGATTCGATGAAACGCCGCAGGTCGGCGATGGCGTCGGCCTCGCGGCCGAGGCGTTCAAGCACGCGCGCTCGTTCAGGAAGTGCGAGGGCGAGGTAGCGATCGTTGCCTTCCGTGGTCCACATCGCCACCGCGCGGTCGAGCAGGGCCAGTGCTTCGCCATCCCGGCCGAGCCGTGCCATCGCTTGCCCACGCACCAGCGCCATCATGGTCGGGTCGCCCGGGTCGCCCGGGTCGCCCGATTCGGCGAAGTCGGCTTCCGCCTGTTCGAGTGCGGCGAGCGCGCGGCGCGGCGCACCGTCGTTGACCTCGACCCCGGCGAGCCCCAAACGGGCATAGCCGCAGTCCGCATGGCTTTCGTGGCGCTGGCAGAGCTCGACGGCGTCGGCGAGCATGCGCCGCGCTTCGTCGTAGCGGCCGGTCTCGTCGTAGAGGTAGCCGAGCTGCAGCAGCGAAACCATCGCGTAGGCCCAGCGGGAGCGGATCTCCTCGTCCTCGAGGCTGCGCCGCAGGTACTCCTCCGCGCGTGCCGCCTCGCCCATGCGCCGGTAGGCGATGCCCACGTTCTGCAGGTTGGCGGCGATGGCGAACGCTTCGCCCGAGTCGTCGAGCACGTCCTGGGCGGCCAGCGCGTCGATCAGCGACTTGGCGAATTCGCCCGACAGCGAGTGCGCCGCGGAGCGCCCGGACAGCATCTGCCCGAGCAGCATCGGGTCGCCGCTGCGCCGGGCCGCCGCCACTGCGGCGTCGTAGGCGCTTTCGACAACGGCGGCGTCGGTGCCGAGCGCGAGGTAGGCCGCGCGGCACGCATGCAGCAGCGCGAGGCTGGTGGGGTCGGGCGAGGGGTGCGCCTGTTCCGCGGCCAGCAGGGTGTCGGCGGCGGCGAGGGCGGTCTCCCGGTCGCGCTGCGCGGCGCTGCACGCCATGGCGGCAAAGCGACGCTCGCGCAGGGGATCGTTGGCCGGAAGGTTCGCGCGAAGCGCCGCGACGGCATTCGCGCCTTCCGCGGGCGTCGTGCCCATGCCTTCGCGCATCGCGGTGGCGAAGGCGGCGTCGAACGCCGCGGCATGCCGTGCCCCGGTGCCATCGCCCGCCGAGACGACCGCGGACGCCAGCAGAAGGCCCAAGGTCCATCCGTGGCTTCGCGGTCGGTGCATCGGGCGGCCGGCAAGGATCGATGCGCGGATGATGAACGCTTCCCTCCTGAAAGCAAGACGCCCCGCGGGTGCGGGGCGTCGCATCGGGTCGCGCTGCTTCGCGCCACGCCCTCCCGGCGTGGCGTGGCGCTCAGGCGGCCTCGGCCTCGGCAAGGCGAGGGCCGTGCAGCAGGGCCTGCCGGACGGCATCGATGATGAGGTCGGCTTCCGCGCTGGAGATGCCGAAGATCGGGGTGAAGCGCAGCGAGTTCAGGCCGCCGTGGATGACGTTGACGCCCTTCTCGCGGATGAACTCCTCGGTGCTGGTCGTGCCGTAGCACTTGTAGTGCGTGGCGATCTCGCAGGAAAACAGCAGGCCCGTGCCCTGCACCTTGGTGATCGTGCCGTGCGGCAGTTCGGCCTTCAGGGCTTCGAGCTTGGCGAGGAACTCTGCGCCGCGCGCGCGGATGTTGGCGCGCAGCTCCGGCGTGAGCAGGCCGAGGGTCGCGGCAGCGGTGTCCATCGCGCGCGGGTTCGCCGTCATCGTGTTGCCGTAGGTGCCGCGGCGATAGAGGCCGGCGGCCCGCTCCGTCACCGCGAGGATCGACATCGGGTACTGCGCGGCGTTGAGCGCCTTCGAATAGGTCTCCATGTCCGGGGCTTCGAGGCCCTCGAAGCCCGGGTAGTCGACGATCGACAGGACGCCCTGGGCGCGGATGCCGGCCTGGATGCTGTCGATCAACAGCAGGGTGCCGTGCTCCTTCGTCAGGCGGCGGGCCTCGGCGTAGAACTCGGGCGGGAGCGCGCGGCCCGGGTCGCCTTCGCCCATCACCGGCTCGATAAACATCGCCTCGAAGTACCAGCCGTTGGCTTCGGCGTCCGCGAAGGCCTGCCGCAGCGCGTCGATCGAGTAGGGTTCGATGGTGATCAGCTGGTCGGCATGGTGCTTGTGGCTGGCCAGGTGCAGCGCGTAGTTCTTCCGGCTGGAATCGGAGTACAGCGCCGGCAGTTCGGTGCGGCCGTGGAAGGCGCCCTTGATGGCGAGGCGCTTGACGCGCTTGCCGGCGTGGCGGCCACCGGCGTCGGTATGGATCTTCGTGTTGACATCGGCGATGCGGCCCGCGAGCGACACCGACTCCGAACCCGAGTTCAGCGCGAGGAACTTCGCGTAGGGGCAGCCGCCACGGGTATGGCCGACTTCGGCGCGCAGCGCGCGGTCAAGGCGCAGATGCGAGAGGCTCGGCGTCATGATGTTCGCCATCACTTGCGGCTTGGCCATCGCGGACAGGACGGCGAAAGGCGTATGGCCAAAGCCGAGCATGCCGTAGCCGCCGCAGTCGTAGACCACCGCGCCCTTCAGGGTGACGACCCACGGGCCGCGCGCCGCGATCGCGATGTACGGGTTCACCGCGTCGTCCGGGTAGAAGTTGAGGAAACCGGCCTGCGCGATGCGCATCTGCTCGGCCTCGTCCAGCTCCAGCAGTTCCGGGAACTCGGCCTGGATGGCGTCGAAGGCCTCGAGCGCGGCGTCGATCGCGGCACCGAGCTGCGGGTGCGTCGTGCCGAAGCGTTCGATCACGTCATCGGCGAGGCCAGGGGTGCGGACGCGGCCGGCGTGGGCGCGAATCGGATGAAGGCGGGCGGCGAGGCTCATGGAAACTCCGGTGGCGTGAAAAGAAAACAGCGCCGCGGCGGAGCGAGGCGCTGTTTTTCTCTTTGGGAACAACAACTTGGGCCCGATGCTAGCACCCGGCCCGGAGCGCCGTAACCCCCGGTGTTTCAAACGCCTGTCACAGGCTTCGCGGCGGCGTTGGCCTCGCTGGCGACGTCCTCGTCGGGCACGAACTTCAGCACGTTGCCGTTGATGCAGTAGCGCTTGCCGGTGGGCGGCGGGCCGTCGTGGAACACGTGCCCGAGATGGATGCCGGAGCTGGCGCTTCGCACTTCCGTCATCACCCCGGCGAGGCTCAGTTCGCCGTGGTAGGTCACGGCCCCGGGCAGCGGCTGGAAGAAGCTGGGCCAGCCGGTGCCGCTCTCGAACTTGGTGTCGGTGCGGAACAGCGCGGCGCCGGTGATCGGGTCGACGAAGGTGCCGGGCCGGGTTTCGTCGAGATGCGAGCCGGTGAACGGCCGCTCGGTGCCGCTCTCGAAGGCGATGCGGCGTTGGTCCTCGGTCAGCAGGCGGAAGCCGAGCCACTG
>JAIXTZ010000205.1 GCA_027483745.1 Lysobacteraceae bacterium | reverse complement strand
GCCACGCCGTAGGCCTTGGCGTCCTTCACCCAGTAGCCGAACACGGTCGCGCCGGACCCGCGCGCGTCGGCGCGCTTGAGCAGCTCGGTGAAACCGCTGCCGTGGAAGATGTTGTCGCCGAGCACGAGGCAGGACGGCGCACCGTCGAGGAATTCGCGACCGAGAATCAGCGCTTGGGCGAGGCCGTCCGGGCTCGGCTGAGCCACGTACTCGAAGCGCATGCCCCACTGCGAGCCGTCACCCAGCAGCGCCTTGAACATGGCCTGCTCGTGCGGGGTGTTGATGATCAGCACCTCGCGGATGCCGGCCAGCATCAGCACGCTCAGCGGGTAGTAGATCATCGGCTTGTCGTACACCGGCAGCAGCTGCTTGCTGACGCCCTTGGTGATCGGATAAAGCCGCGTGCCGGAACCGCCGGCGAGGATGATGCCCTTGCGCTGCGTCATGGCGATGTCCTCAGGCCTGCGTGCCGATGCGTTCGAGGCGGTAGCTGCCATCGAGGATCTTGCCCACCCACGCCTCGTTGGCGAGGTACCAGTCGATGGTCAGCGCGAGGCCCTGCTCGAAGCTCACGGTCGGCGCCCAGCCCAGCTCGCGCTTGAGCTTGCTGGCATCGATGGCGTAGCGCTTGTCGTGGCCCGGGCGGTCCTTGACGAAGGTGATCTGCACGCGGCGCGACTGGCCGTCCGCGCGCGGACGGCGCGCATCCAGGGCATCGCACAGGGCGTGAACCACCTCGAGGTTGCGGCGCTCGGCGTCGCCACCGACGTTGTAGGTCTCGCCGACGCGGCCGCGGGCCAGCACGTCGCGGATCGCCGCGCAGTGGTCGCCGACGAACAGCCAGTCGCGGATGTTGCTGCCGTCGCCGTACACCGGCAGCGGCTGGTCGCTGATCAGCTTCTGGATCATCAGCGGGATCAGCTTCTCGGGGAACTGGAACGGCCCATAGTTGTTCGAGCAGTTCGTCGTCAGCACCGGCAGCCCGTAGGTGTGGTGGAAGGCGCGCACGAGATGGTCGGACGCCGCCTTCGAGGCCGAGTACGGCGAATTCGGCGCGAACGGGGTTTCTTCGGTGAAGTAGCCCGTATCGCCGAGCGAGCCGTACACCTCGTCGGTGGACACGTGCAGGAAGCGGAATGCGGCGGCGCGCTCGGTCGGCAGCGCCTTCCAGTAGTCGCGCGTGGCCTCCAGCAGGGCCAACGTGCCGACGACATTGGTCTGGATGAAGGCGGCTGGGCCGTCGATCGAGCGGTCGACATGGCTCTCGGCGGCGAAGTTCACCACCGCGTCGACGGCATGCTCGGCCAGCAGGCGCGAAACCAGCGCGCGGTCACCGATATCACCGTGCACGAACACATGGTCGGCATCGCCATCGAGCGCGGCCAGCGTGTCGCGGTTGCCGGCGTAGGTCAGCGCATCGAGGTTGATGATGCGCGCCACGCCGCGCTGCCGCGCCTCGAGCACGAAGTTGCCGCCGATGAAGCCGGCGCCGCCGGTGACCAACCACGTGGGCATGGTGTCGCTCCTTAAAGATTCTGGTAGTTCGGGCCCGCGGCGCCTTCCGGCGTCACCCAGTCGATGAGCTGGTAGGGGTCCTTGATGTCGCAGGTCTTGCAGTGCACGCAGTTCGCCGCGTTGATCTGCAGGCGCGAGCCCGCGTCGTCCTTGACCATTTCGTAGACGCCGGCCGGACAGAAGCGCGTGCACGGGTTGCCGTACTCCTCCGCGCATGTCGTGATGCAGACGT
Source organism: Lysobacteraceae bacterium (assembly GCA_027483745.1). The sequence goes on along the minus strand of JAIXTZ010000205.1, from coordinate 12,122 downwards.
TGGTGTCGGCCACGCGCAGGTGCACGGGCTGGTCTTCGTCATGCTCGGTGGCGGCGAAGTAGACGCCGGCCAGGCGATCGCGCGGCGCCAGGCTGCGTTCGACGTAGTCGCGCTTGGGCGTTTCCTGCTGCGAGAGCTTCGTCAACGAACTCCAGTCCGGCGAGACCTTCAGCGTCCACGGCGAGGCGCCGCCGGTGACCGTCTCCCAGCCCGAGTTCACGAGGCCGAACAGCAGGCCCTTCTTGAAGCCCGGCTTGAAGTTGCGAACTTTCTTGAGCTCCGCGTAGGCCTCTGATGCGCGCAGCGCGGCGTCGAAGCCGTCGGCCACCGGGCCCTTCGCGGCCACGTGGTCGGCGGCGAGCACGCCGCTGCGGATCGCCTGGTGGAGGCCCTTGATCTTGGGCACGTTGACGAGGCCGGCATCGCAACCGATCAGGATCGCGCCCGGCATTTCGGTCTTCGGCAGGCTCTGGTAGCCGCCCGTGACGATGGCGCGCGCGCCGGCCGACAGGATCGTGCCGCCTTCAAGCAGCGGCTTGACCGACGGGTGGTGCTTCCACTGCTGGAAGGCCTCGTGCGGCTGGTAGTTCGGGTCGCGGTAGTCGAGGCCCGAGACGTAGCCCAGCGCAATGCGGTTTTCCGTCAGGTGGTACAAGAAGCTGCCGCCATATGTGCGCGAATCCGCCGGCCAGCCGAGGCTGTGCACGATCTTTCCGGGCGTGACGCGGCCTTCCGGCACCTGCCACAGCTCCTTGATGCCGATCGAGTAGCTCTGCGGGTCGCACTCGGCGTCCAGCGCGTACTGCTTGATCAGGCGCTTGGCGAGATGGCCGCGCGCGCCCTCGGCGAGCACGGTCAGCTTGGCGCGGATGTCGATGCCCTGCGTGTACGTCGGCTTGTGCGAACCGTCCTTCGCCACGCCCATGTCGCCGATGCGCACGCCGACCACGCGGCCGTCCTCGACCAGCGCCTCGGAGGCGGCGAAGCCCGGATAGATCTCGACGCCCAGCGCCTCGGCCTGCGGGGCCAGCCACGCGCAGGTGGCGCCCAGCGACACGATGAAGTTGCCGTGGTTCGCCATCTGCGGCGGGACCACGGGGAACTTGAAACCGCCGGTCTTGGTGAGGAACCAGAACTCGTCCTCGGTGGCCGGCACGCAGATCGGCGGCGGGTTCTCGCGCCAGCCCGGCAGCAGCTCGTCCAGCGGGCCGGGTTCAATCACCGCGCCGGACAGGACCTGCGCGCCGATGGTCGAGGCCTTCTCGATGACGCAGACCGTCGTTTCCGGCGACTTCTGCTTGCACCGGATGGCAAACGAGAGGCCGGCGGGACCGGCACCGACGACGACGACGTCGTACTCCATCACATCGCGTTCGGACATAAGCGGGACCTTGGGGATTCCGTGGGGCGCTGGGCCATTCAAGTCCGTATTGTCGCCGGGGGAGGGGGGGGCTGTCATGGCAGGGCCCGGGCGACCGCGACTGCGCGGGATTCACACGGGCTTCGGCGATGATCGCTGCGTGACCATCGCCGATCTCTTTCCGCATGAGCCGGTACCGCCCGCGTGCCGCGGCGAGGCCTGGGCGGCGCGCGTCCGCCACGAGCGCCACTGGCTGACGGCTGCCGCCGCCGCGGCGCTGCAGGCCCGGCTGATCGCCGAGGTGCCGTGGACGGTCCATCGCATCCGCATGTTCGGGCGCTGGGTCGATTCGCCCCGATTGAGCTGCTGGATGGGCGATCCACGGGCGCGCTACCGCTACTCCGGCGTCCTGTTCGAGCCGGAACCCTGGCATCCCGCGATCGAGGCCCTGCTGCCACGGCTCGAAACGGCCTGCGGGGCGCGGTTCAACAGCGTGTTGCTCAATCGGTATCGGGACGGCAGCGATTCGATGGGTTGGCACAGCGATGACGAGCCGGAACTCGGGCCCGAGCCGGTGATTGCGTCACTCAGCCTTGGGGCCGAGCGCCGGTTCCTGCTGCGGATGCGGGCTGACCACGCCGTGAAGATGGAGTGCCGCTTGATCGATGGCGACCTGCTGGTGATGCGCGCCGACTGCCAGCGCGTGGCGCAGCATGCGCTGCCGAAGATGGCGGGCGTGAGAGCCGAGCGGATCAATCTCACGTTCCGGTGGGTGGGGCCGCCGCGTTAGGGCGTCACCGGATGCGGTGCTAAAGTTTCGGGCGAAGCCCCCCTAAGTGATGCTGCCCATGGATTGGCGTTCCCCCCTCGTCGCGCTCGCGGGTGCGCTGTGTTCCTTTTGCTCTTCGCCTGGCGCCGAGGCGCAGCCATCGGTGGCTTCCCGGGACTGCGCGATGCCCGGCATCGTTTGCGTTGCGATCAGCGGTCAAGTGGTTTTCGATCCCGGCGCCATCCCGCCCTCCGAAGCAACGGTCGAAGTCCTTTTTGCCGTTGGTGACGGTGCGGATGACGAGCAGCTCAGGCTCAAGGCCATCGCGCCGGACTACCGTTTCGACGTCCGAGTTCCGCGCGGTGTGGCGCCGCGATTGCGCTTGGCCGGCCTACCCGACCCATGGCTGGATGATCTCGCTCTTCAGTTGAATGCGCTCATCGGGCCACGCAGCGTGCGCCTCCGGTCCGATCCCGGGATTCCCGTCACCGCGACCTTCCGCTTTCCGCAAGGCACCGTCGCACCGCCACCCTTTGCCGTATCCGTCCGACGATCGGAAGGCGATCGCTGGTTCACGCCCGTCGACGTGGCGGACGGGCAGCTCACTTTCCATGTGCGACGCGGGGCGGGCTATGCAGTCGCGGCTTCGCCGCAAGGGTTCGGCAACGTGTTGGCGCAGTTTCCGGGACGGTCGGGTGCTCACGCCATCGTCGTCGACGTCGAGCGTGAGGCGCTGCCGATCACGCAGAAGGTGACGCTCGTCGAGGGGCCAGATGAATCTCCTGCAGGATATCAGCGCTCCTACCTGCTGCCGGTCCTGTTGGCCTCGCCGGGCCCGTCGGGCGGTGGGCCTGTTCCGTATACACCTGTGATCCTCGGGCTGACCGGTCGCCCCGGCGTCCTGTCGCACGCGGCAAGAATCGAGGCCGGCCGTCGCCAGCGGATTGCCCTATGGGCACTGTCCTTCGGTAACGACGATGTGGCAACGCCAGCATCGGTTCTCAGCGTCATGTTCCTATCGAAAGGCCAAGTGGTCCCCGGTGCGCCGAGTTTGGACGTAGAAATCCTCGACGATGACCGAGGCGATCGCCCGGCCCTGCTGACGGTGGCCGATGCGACGCCGGGAAGGTGTTGCGCGAGTACGGCCAACGTTCTCAGGCGCGCCGAGGGCGCTACTGGCGACGAATGGTCGATCACCTTGGCGCTCGACAAGCCGGCGCCGGCCGGCGGTGCCGAAGTCATGGTCGATACGGTGAGCTCGCCGGACCTCGAGTTTCCCAACCCGTTCCAATTCGTCGGCGCAGGTAGCGTTGCCGTGGAGGGCGACGACTACCGGGCTTTGAGCCAGCGCGTGATCTTTGCGGAGGGCACGCGCTCGGCCACTGTCCGGATCGAAGGCATCGGGAATGGCGAGTGGCAGCCGGAGCGAAGGTTCTATCTCACATTCACCGGGTATAGGGGTCTCGTGCCCCGCGACCCTGCCGTCGAGCTTCGGATCCTCAACGACGACGTCGATCTCCGTCCTGCTGCCCGCCACGACCAGCTGCCGGTGACGCCCTTGTCGGGGGCCAACGTGCTCGATGTCCTCGCCAACGACATGCTGCCCGCCGATCGTTTCCCGGGTGGCAGCCTGCAGATCGTTGAGCTGCCGTCGCTGGGTACCGCGGCGGTGGACACACGCGGGACGGCGACGCTCAGCGACGACCGCATCGTCTACACGCCGCAGGCGGGTCGGGCTGGACAGGTCGATCGCCTGCGCTACCGCTTATGCGACCTGTCTGGCGAAACCTGTGTTTCGGCGTTGGTCGGCATTCCGATCCGGCCGGTGCCCGATGCGTCGATCGCGTGGGCGCCAAGTGCGGAGTCTGGCTTCCGGGACATCGTGTTTTCGGGGCTGCCCCGCCTCGCCGACGCGCGTGTTGAGGTTCTCGCACGCCCCCTTGCCCAAGGAGAATTTCGGCGTGGTATCGCCGCTGCCATCGGGGGACTTCCCTCCTCTTTCGAAACGTCCCGGGCCACCGTCTTGGACCTGCCGTCGGTCAGCGTCGATACGGTCCGCACGTTCGTGGTCCACCTGGTGGGTGAGCCCGGGTCCGATCTTGATCTGCATGTCCGCTATGACCGCGACCAAGTGGCAGTCATCGACGAGCCCGACCCTCTGTGCTCGTCGGCATCGACGGGTTCGGTCGAGACCTGCTTGGTGCGATTCACGCAAACACCCGGCGGGCCTCGTCATCTGAATCTTGGGGTGGCGAACGCCGGTCCCTCCGACGCTGCCTATCGCTTGATCGTAGGTGGCGTTGACGGGCTGGCGCCTCTTCCTGGCGTCGCCGCGACCGCACCGACACGCATCGAGGAGGGCGAGGCGTTCCCGGTGCGTCTCTCATGGCGTAACGACGCCGCGGCCCTCCACAACGGGGTGATGGGCTTGCTCCGGCTTCGCGACGCCGATGGGCAGTCTCTCGGCGACCTGCCCTTCGTCATCGATCTTCCACGCGAGGCCAGTGAGACCGGCGAGATCACCACCGTGCGCCCCGTCGCGCTGCGATCCGGCGAAACCGCTTTGCTGCACCTGCCCCCCGAGGGTCAGGAGCGCCGGCGGATCTTCGTCGATGTGCCGCCCGGAACGGACCAGCTCCGCTTCGCATTCAGCCGGACGGGCAACGCGCCGCGTCCGGCAGGCATCAGCCTCCGTCGCGCGCCCTTGCCGAGTGTGGCGACCGACCCATCGCCCGGCTTCGCCCCCGACCCTGACAGCAACGCGATCCATCGTACGCTCTCGGGCGGAACGACGGATGTCGTCATCCAATCGCCGACGCCCGCGCGCTGGTTCGTGGTGCTGCATAACCCGGCGGGTAACTCGGGGTCGAACGCTCCCGTCGCGGTGACCGCGACCTTGACCGCCGCGACCGCGGCACCGGAGGTTCGCCCCGGTGGCTACTTCAACCCCTCGCGTTCGGGCCACGGGCTGTTCGTTTACCCGGCTGGCGGCGAGTGGGCCGGGCTCTGGTACACGTACACCCAGGACGGGGCGCCGGTCTGGTACTACTTGCAGGGCGCGAAGCCGGGGGCGAACGGGATATGGAGTGCGCCGATCTTCCGCTCGGGCTGGAACGGCAGCCGCAACCATCTGACGGAAGTGGGGCGGGCGACGATTACGCCGACGGCCGCAGACGCGTTCCAGTTCACCTATTTACTCGATGGCGAACTGGGTACTGAGCCGTTCACGCGCTTCGGCCGCGGCTGCCCGAACATGGGTGGCCGGGTGGTGGACGCCAGCGGGCACTGGTTCGACCCGGTCCGGGCAGGCACCGGCTACACGGTGCAGTTGTTCCCCGATTACGAGTTCTACCTCGTTTTCGCCTACGACGCGCGTGGCGTGCCGCGCTTCCTCGTGGCCGAGCGCGGCGGCGTGGGCAACGCCAACGACAGCGTGCCGCTGCAGCAGCTCCGCGGCGTTTGCCCGCTGTGCGCGCGGACCGGCGCGCCGGCGCGGACGACGGTGGGCGTGCTGCGACGCGAGTTCGTGAACGGCCAGCTGTCGCGGATCGCGGTGGATGCGGCATTCACCAACGGCACGCCGGGCAACTGGATGGTGAACGACGCGGTGGTGCCGCTGGGCGGCCTGCAGGGCTGCGCGGCGAACTGATCAGCTCTCGATGGCGACGGGTGCGGGCTCGTGCAGCCCGCACTCGCGCTTCAGGCCGAAGAAGCGCGTGGCGGCCGCGTCGACGTCCGCCGAGAGTGGTCGCGTGGTGTGCACATCGCCGATCGACACGTAGCCCTGCTCCCACAGCGGATGCCAGGGGAGGGCGTGGGCCTTCAGGTAGGCGCCGACATCGCGATCGGTCCAGTCGACGACCGGGTGCAGCTTCCAACGCGTGCCGGCGCGCTCAAGCACGCGGCGGTGTTCGCGCGTGCCCGCCTGGCTGCGGCGCAGGCCGGCGATCCACAGCGTCGCCCCGAGGTCGTCGAGCGCACGTTGCATGGGCTCGACCTTGCGCAGCCGGTTGTAGCGTTCGATGCCGTCGAGACCCTGCTCCCAGAGCTTCCCGTGCCGGGCTTCGAACCAGGCGGACGACTCTTCGGCGCGCGCGACGTGGAGGTTCAGCGCGAGGCGGCGGGTGAGGTCGTCGGCGAAGCGGTAGGTCTCGGGGAACAGGTAGCCGGTGTCGACGAGCACGACGGGGAGGTCGGGCGCCTGTCGGGTGACGAGGTGCAGCACGGCAGCCGACTGCGCGCCGAAGCTGGTGGACAGCACGGCGCGGCCCGGTGCGTTCGCGAGCGCCCACGCGAGTCGCGCATCGGTGTCGAGCGATTCGAGCCAGGTGTTGAGCGCCTCGAGTGCGACGTCGTCGGCCCAGGCCTCGGCCAGCGTGGCCGGGGCGTGCCGCGACGCTTCGGCCAGGGTTGACGCCGCGCCATCCGCGCTCATGCCAGCACCAGCGGGATCGGGCCCGGCCTCGGCGCGACGACGCCGGTGCGCACGAGGAAGTCGCCGAAGCGTTCGTCCGCGCGGCGGTCTGCGGCATAGGCGGCGATCAGCGGCTCGAGGGCGCCGAGGATCTGCGCTTCGTCGACGTTCTCGCGGTACAGCGCGTTCAGGCGCGCGCCGCGGTGGTCGGCGCCGAGCATCAGGTTGTAGCGGCCGGGTGCTTTGCCGACGAGTGCGATTTCGCCGAGGAAGGGCCGCGAGCAGCCGTTGGGGCAGCCGCTGATGCGCAGGTGGATGTCGGCCTCGTTCACCCCGTGGCGATCCAGCAGCGCCTGCACGCGTTCGAGGAAGGCGGGCAGGTAGCGCTCGGCCTCGGCCATGGCCAGCGCGCAGGTGGGCAGCGCCACGCAGGCGAGCGCGTTCAAGGCGAGCGGCTTGGCGCGGCGGAACTGGTCGAGCCCATAGGTCGTCACCAGCGCGTCGACGCTCGCGCGCCCGGCCGGCGACAGCCCGGCGATGACGAGGTTCTGGTTCGGCGTCAGGCGGAATTCGCCTTCCCCGGCCTCCAGCAGGGCCTGCGCGACGGCGCGCAGGCCGGTCTGCCACAGCCCGGCGTCGCCGTCCTGCACGCGGCCCGCCGTGATGCGCAGCGTGAGGTGCGCGCGGCCGTCCTCGCCCTCGACCCAGCCGAAGCGGTCGCCGTTGTGGGTGAAGGCCAGCGGCTTCGGCGGTGCGAGGGTGACGCCGCTGCGCTGCTCCACCTCGGCGCGGAAGGCGTCGAGCCCGACGCGGTCGATCGTGTACTTGAGCCGCGCGTGCTTGCGCACGGTGCGGTTGCCGAGGTCGCGCTGCGCGGTGACGACGGCGGTGGCGACCGGGATCAGCTGCTCGGGCGTGATGAAGCCCAGCGGGTCGGCGAGGCGCGGGTAGGTCTCGGCGTCGCCGTGCGTGCTGCCCATGCCACCGCCGACGAGCACCGTGTAACCGGTGAGCACGTCGCCCTCGAGGTGGGCGACGAAGCCGAGGTCTTGCGCGAACACGTCGACATCGTTGGTCGGCGGGATGGCGAAGCCGATCTTGAACTTGCGCGGCAGGTAGGTGCTGCCATAGATCGGCTCGGCCGCGGGGTCGCCGCCCGCCACGCGTTCCTCGTCCAGCCAGATCTCGTAGTAGGCGCGGGTGTTCGGCAGCAGGTGCTCGGAGAGTGCGGCCGCCTGTGCGTACACCGTGGCATGCGCCGCCGAGACCTGCGGGTTCGCCGCGACGGCCACGTTGCGGTTGACGTCGCCGCAGGCGGCCAGCGTGTCGATCAAGGCGGCATTGATGGCCTTCATCGTGGCCTTCAGCTCGCGCTTGATGACGCCGTGGAACTGCACGGCCTGGCGCGTGGTGATGCGCAGTCCGCGCTCGGCAAAGTCGTTCGCCACGCCATCGAGTTTCAGCCACTGCGTGGGCGTGAGCACGCCGCCCGGCGTGCGGGTGCGGATCATGAAGCTGTAGGCGGGCTCCAGCTTGGCGACGCGGCGCTCTTCGCGCAGGTCGCGGTCGTCCTGCTGGTAGCTGCCGTGGTACTTGATGAGGATCTGGTCGTCGTCGCGTAGGGCGCCGGTGATCGGATCAGCGAGGCTGGCCTCGAGCGTGCCGCGCAGGCCGGCGCTCTGGCGCTTGATGTCTTCGACGGAATGCGTGGCCATCAGTAAACGTCCCGGGCGTAGCGGGCGGTGCGTTCCAGCCCGGTGAAGTAGTCGGCGGCGGCATCACGATCGAGGCCGCCGTGCTGCTGCGCGATGGCGAGCAGGGTGGCGTGCACGTCCTTGGCCATGCGCGTGGCGTCGCCGCAGACGTAGAGGTGTGCGCCGTCCTGCAGCCAGCGCCAGAGCTCGGCGCCTTGCTCTTCGATCCGGTGCTGCACGTAGGTCTTGCTGGCGCCATCGCGCGAGAACGCGAGGTCGAGGCGATGCAGCTGGCCGGCCTTGAGCGCCTTCTGCCATTCCACCTGGTAGAGGAAATCGCTGCGGAAGTGCGGGTTGCCGAACACCAGCCAGTTCCGGCCGCTCGCACCCGAGGCAGTGCGGTGCTGCACGAAGCCGCGGAAGGGGGCCACGCCGGTGCCGGGGCCGATCATGATCACGTCGCGCGAGGCATCGGTAGGCAGGCGGAAGCGTTCGTTGCGTTCGATGAAGAGCCGGGCGGTGTCGCCTTCCTTGAGCGTCGCGAGGTAATGCGAGGCCGCGCCGTAGCGCAGGCCGTCGCGGCCTTCGAAGACTTCGTGGCCCACGGTGAGGTGCAGCTCGTCGCCGACGGCCTCGCGGCTGGAGGCGATGGAGTAGAGCCGCGGGGCCAGCGGGCGCAGCGAACGGATCAGATCGTCGGCCGTCCAAGACGCCGGGTGCTCGGCCAGCAGGTCGAGCAGCGGCGTGCGTTGCAACAGGGCGGCACTCTCACCCGCATCAGCGAGCGCGGCCGCGAGGCGCGCGCTGTCACTGCGTTCCGCGTGGGCCTTGAGCAGCGGGCGATTCAGGCGCGTGAGCTCGCGGCGCTCGCCCAGCCAACGACGCAGCGGCAGAGCCGTGCCGTCGAGATCCACCACGGCGTCGCCATCGAGGCCGGCCGCTTCGAGGATCGCCTCGACCAGCGCCGGGGCCTGCACCGGCCACACGCCCGCGGCGTCGCCGGGCGCGTAGTCGAGCGTGGCGGGATCGATGGCGAACTCGATATGGCGGGTGTCGCGGTCGCTGCCGCGTCCGGTGAGCCGCGTGTTGGCCAGCAGTTCGGCGGCTACCGGGGCCTCGCGGGTGGCGGCGTTGCTCGCCAGCGCGGGCGATGCGCCGCTCCCGACGAGGGCAGCGCGCAGGTCCGGCGTATCGGGTGTTCCGGTCTTCGATGCCGGCCGCAGCGCCTCCAGCGCGCGCAGCACGTCCGCACGCCACGGCACCGCGATGGTGTCGATGTCGACATCGGCTTCGCCCAGCGCAGCGAGGCGGGTGCCGCCGAGCTCGGCCAAGCGCGCGTCCAGCACGCGACCGATCTCGCAGAACTTCGCATAGCTCGAATCGCCGAGCCCCAGCACCGCGAAGCGCAGGCCCTCGAGCTTGGGCGCGCGGCGGCCGACGAGGTGCTCGACGAAGCCGCGGGCGTCATCCGGCGGGTCGCCGTCGCCCTGCGTGCTGATGACGACGATCAGCTGCGTTTCGCGCTTCAGTTCGGCCAGCGGGTAGGCGTCGGCGCGCAGCAGTCGGGCCTTCAGGCCTTGCGCACCGGCTTCCGACAGCAAGGATTCGGCCGCGCGCTTCGCATTGCCGGTCTGGCTGCCGTAGACGATGGTGAGCGTGTCGACCTCGGTCGTCGCCGGGGCGAGGGCCGCGGGCAGGCCGGGCAGGGCGGTGGCACCGGCCAGCACGCCGTCGGCGGCGCGCGCTTGCGGCGTGGCCAAACCGGCGAGGTAGCCCGACACCCACCACAGGGTGGCCGGATCGAGCCCGTCCGTCAGGCGCTGCAGCAGCGCGCGGCGCTCGGCATCGAGCGGCAGCGGGGAGGCGGGCGAAGGAGACGACAGCGGAAGCGACATGGGCGCGCCAGTGGGCCAGAGCGAGGGGGCAGTCTGGTTCCCGCCCCAGCCACGCCGGAAAGCGAAACCCGGCATACGGTGATAACCCCGGCGCATGTGCCCGCGGGGCTATCCTCGGCCCATGCCTGCCGACACCCCGCCCGCCCCCGCGCCTCGGCGCCTCCTCGCCGACGCCTCACCCTCCGCGCTCGCGGCCGGCTTCGTGGCCGTGCTGGTGGGCTTTACCAGTTCTGTCGCGATCGTCTTCCAGGCCGCGACCGCGCTGGGCGCCACGACGGCCCAGCTGGCCTCGTGGATGTGGGCGCTCGGGCTCGGCATGGGCCTGTGCAGCCTGCTGCCCTCGTGGGTCTTGCGGAAACCGGTCATGGTGGCGTGGTCGACGCCCGGCGCCGCCGTGCTCGCCGCCGGGGCCGCGGCCGGAGGCTTCTCGCTGGCCGAAGCGACGGGGGCGTTCCTCGTCTCCGGTGCGCTGATCCTCCTCGCGGGCACCACGGGGCTGTTCGCGAAACTGATGGACCGCATCCCGATGGCGATCGCCTCGGCGCTGCTGGCCGGCGTGCTCGCGCGCTTCGGGCTCCAGGCCTTCGACGCCGCTGGCGAGGCTCCGCTGCTGGTGGTGGCGATGCTGGTGACCTACCTGGTTGGCCGCCGCTGGACGCCGCGCTACGCCGTGCTCCTCGTGCTGGCCGTCGGCCTCGCCCTCTGCGTGGCGCAGGGGCAGATGCGCTTTCCGCGCATTGATGCGGCGCTCGTGGTGCCGAGCTTCGTCGAGCCCGAATGGCGAATCGCCGCCCTCATCAGCCTGGGCCTGCCGCTGTTCATCGTCACCATGGCCTCGCAGAACCTGCCGGGCGTGGCCGCCATCCGCGCTGCCGGCTACGACCTGCCGATCTCCCGGCTGATCACGATGACCGGCGCGGCCACCCTGCTGCTGGCGCCGTTCGGCGCCTTCGCCCTGAACCTCTCGGCCATCACCGCGGCCATCGCCATGGGGCGCGAAGCGCATGCGGACCCCGGCCGCCGCTACGTGGCCGCCATGGCCTGCGGCGCGATCTACATCGGCATCGGCCTGTTCGGCGGCGCGGTGGCCGGCGTGCTGCTGGCCTTCCCCAAGGCCTTCGTCGCGGCGATCGCCGGCATCGCCCTGCTCGGCACCATCGGCGGCTCGCTGCACGCGGCGCTGAAGGACGAGACGGATCGCGAGGCCGCGCTCATCACCTTCCTCGTCACCTTGAGCGGCGTCACCCTGGCCGGCGTCGGCAGCGCGTTCTGGGGCGTGGTGGCGGGCGGGCTGGCCCTGGTGGTGCTGCGCCGGGCATAGCGTCATGCACGCCGGGCATTTCCGGCGCGCGCGGTGGCATTTCGATACTGCCGGCCATCGGGGCTCGCCCCTCCAGCGCATTCGACGCCGCCATGGCCCTGTCCCACCTCGACCGCCTCGAAGCGGAGAGCCTGCACCTCTTCCGCGAGGTCGCGGCGCAGTTCCGCAACCCGGTGCTGCTGTACTCCATCGGCAAGGACAGCACGGTGCTGCTGCACCTGCTGAAGAAGGCCTTCTACCCCGCGCGCCCGCCGATCCCGCTGCTGCACATCGACAGCACCTTCGAGTTCCGCCAGACCTACGCCTTCCGCGACGAGGTGCCCGAGCGCCTCGACGTCGAGCTGCGCGTGCACATCAACGAAGAGGGGCTGAAAGCCGGCATCAATCCCTTCATCCACGGCGCGGCGGTGCACACCGACGTGATGCGCACGCAGGGCCTGCGCCAGGCCCTGGCGCGCGGCGGCTACGACTGCGCCATCGGCGGGGCGCGCCGCGACGAGGAGAAGTCGCGGGCGAAGGAGCGCCTGTTCTCGTTCCGCGACGTCCACCAGCGCTGGGACCCGAAGGCGCAGCGCCCGGAGTTCTGGGGCCTCTACAACGGCCGCATCCACAATGGCGAGAGCGTCCGCGCGTTCCCGCTGTCGAACTGGACCGAGCTCGACGTGTGGC
>JAIXTZ010000024.1 GCA_027483745.1 Lysobacteraceae bacterium | reverse complement strand
TCGAGGCCGATCTCGTGGTCGTCGACGAAGCCTCGATGCTCGATCTCGAAACCCTGCACGCCCTGCTCGATGCCCTGCCGCCGCACGCGGCGCTGTGGCTGGTGGGCGATGCCGACCAACTCAGCCCGGTGGGGCCGGGCTCGGCGCTGCAGGACCTCGTGCAGGCCTTCGAGGCGCGGGACGCCTCGCCGCTCGTGCGGCTGCGCCACAGCTTCCGTGCCGAAGCGGCGCTCGCGGCCGTCAACACGGCGCTGCGCGAAGGCGACGGCGGCGCGCTAGCCGAGGCCATCGACCGCAGCGAAGGCGCGGTGCGCGTGCTCAACACCACGACGGCACCCGCCGTGCAGGCCGCGCTGCGCGACTGGGCCGAGGCGTTGCTCGCCGAGGGCGCCATGCCGGTGCTGCCGGCCGATCCCGCGGAGGCGGCCACGCTCGCCGCGGCGGCCCTGCGCGGCCTGAAGGCGCGGCAATGGCTGTGCGCCGTGCGCGACGGCGCCTTCGGAAGTATCGAAGCCAACCAGCGGCTCGATGCCGCGCTGCGCCGCCATGCGGGCGCGAACGCGCAGGGCGAGTGGTACCCCGGCCGCCGCGTGCTCATCACGCGGAACGACGCGGACAGCGACCTGTTCAACGGCGATGTCGGCCTATGCCTCGCCGACGCCGATGGGCGCCTGCGCGTGTGGTTCGAACGCATCGACGAAGGCGGCATCGCGCCGGCGCGCGCCCTGCCGATCGGCGCGCTGCCCGCCTTCGATCTCGGCTTCGCGCTCACCGTGCACAAGAGCCAGGGCTCGGAGTACGCCGAAGTGGCCGTGCTGCTGCCGCCGGACCCGCAGCACCGCGTGCTCTCGCGCGAACTGCTCTACACCGGCGCCTCGCGCGCCAAGCGCGCGCTCACCCTGCACGCCGACGACGCGGTGATCGACGCCTGCCTCGACCGCCCGGTGCGTCGGGCCGGCGGCCTGCACGTGCGGCTGGCGGAGGCCCTCGCGGCCGCGACGCCGCGCGATGCGGGCTCAGTGCCCGGCTGAGGGCGCGGCGCCGTCCTTGAAGACCTCGCTAACGCGATCGGCCAAGCCGATCGCCAGCTCGCGCTCGGCGTAGAACACTTCGCCGAGGTTCGCCCCGGCCAGCAACTCGGCCTCGTCGGCGCTGTGCGTGCGGAGGAGGATGCGGATGCCCGGACGCAGGGCCTGCGCCGTCTTCGCGATCTGCCGTACCGCGAGCAGGTCCGGCGCGGCCACCACCAGCAGCCGCGCCTGGTGCAGGTGCGCCTGCACCAGCACCTCGGGCAGCTGCGCATCGCCGAGCACGGCCGGCTGGCCGCGCTCGCGCAGCGCCTCGACGGCGTCGCGCTGCGTCTCCACCACCACGAACGGCAGGCCACGCGCCGTGAGCTGCTCAGCCAGCACCCGCCCCACGCGGCCATAGCCCACCAGCACCACGTGGTCGCGCAGGCGCTCCACGTCGACCGCGTCAGGCAGCACCGCCAACGGATCGGAGAGATCCTGCGGCACCGCCTGCGCCGCGCCCTTCGCCTCGAGGCGCTTCTTCAGCGGCTCGACCGCGGCGAAGAGCAGCGGATTGATGGCGATCGACACCACCGCGCCCGCAACGACGAGGCTCATCGCCTGCTGGCCGAGCAGGCCCAGCGCCAGGCCGAGGCCGGCGAGGATGAAGCTGAATTCGCCAATCTGCGCGAGGCTGCTCCCCACCGTCAGCGCCGTGCGCCACGGGTAGCGCAGCGCGCGCACCACGGCGATCGCCGCGATCGTCTTGCCCACCACCACCACGCCGACCACCGCCAATACGCGGAGCGGCTCCTCCACCAGCACGGACGGGTCGAAGAGCATGCCGACCGAGACGAAGAACAGCACCGCGAACGCGTCGCGCAGCGGCAACGATTCCTCCGCCGCGCGATGGCTGAAGGCCGACTCGCGCATCATCATCCCGGCGAAGAACGCGCCGAGCGCGAAGCTGACGTCGAACAGCGCCGCGGCACCCACGGCGATGCCGATGGCCGAGCTCACCACCGCCAGGGTGAACAGCTCGCGGTTGCCGGTCTTGGCGATGGCCCAGAGCAGCTTCGGGTAGACGCGACGGCCGATCACCAGCATCACCACGAAGAAGGCCGTCACCTTCAGCACCGTGAGGCCAATGGCCGCCCCTAGCGCCTGGCCGGACACGGCCTCGCCCGTGCCCTCGGGGAGCATCAGCGGGGCCACCACCGGCAGCAGCACGAGCACCAGCACCATCACGAGGTCTTCGACCACCAGCCAGCCCACCGCGATCTTGCCGTCGCGCGTGTCGAGCAAGCCGCGAGCCTCCAGCGCCTTGAGCAGCACCACCGTCGAGGCCACCGAGAGCGCCATGCCGAACACCAGGCCGGCGCCCCAGGACCAGCCCCACCAGGTCGCGAGCCCGAAGCCCATCGCCAGCGCCGCGGCGATCTGCAGCAGCGCGCCCGGCAGCGCGATGCCGCGCACCTTCATCAGGTCGTCGAGGGAAAAGTGCAGGCCCACGCCGAACATCAGCAGCATCACGCCGATCTCGGCGAGCTGGCTGGCCAGGGCCATGTCCGCGACGTAGCCCGGCGTGGCGGGGCCGATCAGCACACCGGCGGCGAGGAAGCCGACGATGGCCGGCAGCCGCAGCCGATGGGCCAGCCAGCCCAGCACGAGCGCGCCGCCGAACGCCGCGGCGAGCATGATGATGAGGGTCACGTCGTGGGGCATGGGCGCTCCTTTTCCGTTGTCGATCAGCACCTTATCGCAGGCCTCCGGAACAGGGCGCGAACAGGCCGGCGCAGTTGCGCGATCATGCCGGCACGCCGTCAACGCCCCGCCGCTCATGCCCACGTCCGCCCTGATCCGCACGGTCGCCGCCGTCATCGCCGATGCCGAAGGCCGCGTGCTGCTCGTCCGGAAGCAACGCTCAACCACCTTCATCCAGCCCGGCGGCAAGCGCGAGGCCGGCGAAGACGCGCTCACCACGCTCGCCCGTGAGCTGCACGAGGAACTCGGCGTCCACCTCGTCGAAGGCAGCGCCGTGCGTCTTGGCGAGTTCGAGTCCGACGCCGTCAACGAGCCCGGCCGCCGCGTGCGCGGCGAGGCCTTCGCCGTGCACATCGCCGGCACGCCGGTGGCGCAGGCCGAGATCGCCGAGCTGGCCTGGGTGGCGCCGACGCCGCCGTTTCCGGTGCCGGTGGCGCCGCTGAGCGCCGAGCACATCCTCCCGGCCTGGCGCGCGATGCGCCACTGAGGGTTTTTCCCGACCCACGGGGATGGAAAACGCGCGTCAAAAGCGACAGGGCGCGCACATTCGCGGGCCGGCGCCGTGCCTAGGCTGCGGTCACCTGCAGCCACTGCGACGGAGGTCCCCATGTCCCTCGGCAAGCCCCACGACTGGGCCCATCGGCTCCTCGACACGCTGGGCCATCCCGACCCTCGGGTGCAGGAGCTCGAAGCCATCGCCGCCGCGATGCGGCGGTCGACGGCGGTCATCGAATTCACGCCGGACGGCATCATCCTCGACGCCAACGAGCCCTTCCTCGCGGCGCTCGGCTATCGCCTCGACGAGATCCGCGGCCAGCACCATCGGACGCTGCTGCTGCCGGAGGACGCGGATTCCCCGGCGTACCGGGACTTCTGGGCGCGACTCGGCGCCGGCACGGTCTCCTCGGGGCAGTACGAACGTCGCCACAAGAGCGGCCGCCCGGTGTGGCTCGAAGCGAGCTACAACCCGGTCTTCGATGCCGGCGGCCGCACGGCGAAGGTGGTGACGTTCGCCACCGACATCACCGCGCAGCGCCTCGCCGAAGCCGAGGCAAAAGCAAAGCTCGAGGCGATCGACCGCGCCATGGCGGTGATCGAATTCGACCTCGAGGGCCGCGTGCTGCACGCCAATGCGGCCTTCCTTGCGGCCACCGGCTACACGCTGGCGGACGTCGTGGGCCAGCACCACCGTCTTTTCGTGGCCCCCGACGAGGTCGCCTCGCCGGCCTACGCCGCGTTCTGGACGCGACTGCGCCAAGGCCAGGCCGACCACGGCCAATACCACCGCTTCGGCAAGGGCGGGAAAGCGCTGTGGCTCGAAGCCACCTACAACCCGGTGAAGGACCCGTCGGGTCGTCCGTTCAAGGTGGTGAAGTTCGCCACGGACATCACGGTGCAAAAGCTGAAGGATGTCGAATTCAGCAACCAGATGGCGGCCATCGACCGCACGCAAGCCATCATCGAGTTCACGCTGGACGGCACCATCCTCAAGGCCAATCGCAACTTCCTGAACGCCAGCGGCTACACCCTCGACGAGATCGTCGGCAAACACCACCGGATCTTCGTCCGGCCGGAAGAGCGCGACAGCGCCGAATACCGGGATTTCTGGCCCTCGCTGGCGCGAGGCGAGGCCAAGGCGGGCCGCTTCCGCCGCGTCGGCCGCGGTGGCCGCAACGTCTGGCTCGAAGCCAGCTACAACCTGCTTCGCGGGCTCGACGGAAAGCCCTACAAGGTCGTGAAGTTCGCTGCCGACATCACGCCGGCCATCAACGAGATGATGGGCGAGATCCGCGATTTCTCGATGCTGATCCGCACCGCGTCCTCCGAGATCGCCACCGGCAACGAAGACCTCGCCAAGCGCACCGAGGCGCAGGCCGCCAACCTGGAGGAGACGGCCGCCTCGATGGAGGAGCTCACGTCCACGGTCAAAGCCAACGCCACGTCCGCCGCCGAAGCGCGACAGCTCGCCACCAACGTGGCCAAGGAAGCCGACGGTGCCGACCACGTGGTGCACGACGTGATGAGCTCGATGGCCGAGATCGAGGCCTCGAGCCGCAAGATCGCCGACATCATCGGCCTGATCGACGGCATCGCCTTCCAGACCAATATCCTCGCGCTCAACGCCGCGGTGGAGGCCGCCCGCGCCGGCGATCAGGGCCGCGGGTTCGCGGTGGTCGCCTCCGAAGTGCGGGCACTGGCCCAGCGCTCCGCCGTCGCCGCCAAGGAGATCAAGGGCCTCATCGAGCAAGCCACCGTCTCGGTGCACGAGGGCTCCGGCCGGGCCCGCCACGCCGGCGAGGTGATGGCCGGCATCGTGAAGCAGGTGCAGACGGTCTCGACGCTGATGCAGGACATCGCCTCGGCCACCATCGAGCAAGCCTCGGGCATCGAACAGGTGAGCACGACCGTGGTGCAGATGGACAAGGCCACCCAGCAGAACGCCGCACTGGTCGAAGAGGCCGCGGCCGCCGCGCGCTCGCTGGACGACCAGGTGGACGGCCTGCTGGCGATCGTGCGCGGCTACGTCGATTGAAGCCCTGCGGTGAAGGCACGGGATGACGCAAGGGTCGCAGGGATCCGAAAGCCCCTGGACGACGCGGAGCAGAGCGACGCCATCGCGGTGCTAATGATGATGTAGCGGGACGTCTGAAGCAGCGAACTGGACATCGGTGTCCGACGTCGAGTAACGGCCAAGAGCGGTCGGTCGTGTTGGTGGACTTGAAGACGCCGTGCTACTCAGCCTTGGGGGAACGTCGTCATTTTTTGACGGCCTTTAGGTTGTCTCTGATTGCATTCTCAACATCGATGTCGGAATACAACTCTTTATAAATCCGGAACTCGGCAAAAACGCCGCCGCCGACATCCAATTGCTTCCAGCAGCTGTTGTACTGTGTCCCAGAAAGGCTCGCACTTGGCTCTCCGACGCAAAGCGACGCTCCCTGGCGCGTCTGAAGATAGGTGTCGATTTCGAAGCCGGGCTGCAGCCGCAGAGCGTACGGGTGATTCACTCCCTGCTGGGGAATCGTCGCAAGTCCTCCGTCTCTGCTCACGCCTTCCACAGCACGTTCAATCTCTTCCCGAGAGAACGCCGTTGCAGGCGTATGCAGTCTGCAATACAGATTTCCATTGAATCGTGGCTCACCTTGGTAGATGAAGGTGACGCTATCGTCTTCGTTCCGATCGCTGAGGATTTGCATTGGCGCAAGCGACGAGCTGGTGACGCGCGCGCCGCACATTTCGATTTCGAAACCGTATCCAATCGCCTGCTCGCTTGCTGGCGTGCACGATGAAACAGCTAAGCCAGTGGCAATGCTCAGAGCTACGCGCTGGGCAATGCGCGCTCCGCGAGCCACGCAGGCGGGTGATTCAAGGCATCCCTTGATTTGCGTGCGAGACGTAACGCTCTTTCTTGTTCGTCGATCCATATGACTAATCATGTCAATCTAGACGATCTTCACTGGAAGCTGAAGCCCAACACGTAAACCTCGGTACTCATTCGCTTTCAATGTGCGTGCGATCTTAATCGGCAGCATCGCCTAGACCCCACTATCTCAGACGGGCGGCAACGTTGCGTCGAAGAAAGCCGCCGGTACGTGGGACAGAATCGGCCAATAGCGGACACCGGCTCGCAACGCAGACCTGCGGCCGCTTCAACGATAACTAGGCCCCGTTGCCAGGACCCGATGCCTCGGCTTTAGCAAACGGCGGCGGCGAGTCCTTATTTATTTCGATGATCTTCCCGCCTTCGTATACCGTATAGGAGCCCCGACGTGAGAACACGTGCTGTTGCGCGCCAACCAGGGTGCGTGAGTTCATTATCGCAACGCTCTCTGGCCGCATTCGCACGACCTCTCCAAGCGCGTCTTCAAATGTGCCGTAGAAGCCGACGCGTGGAGTCAGCGGGATGAAAACTTCGGTGTTGGCGAGCCCGTAGCCGACCGGCCCCTTCCGATCTTTCCATGCGAGCGTTACCGGGTGATCGCCCGCGACAAGCTCTGGACCTGGCCCGGGGGCGAGGAGGACCGACCAAGTACGTTTGCCGAGCACCGGCAGAAGCTTGTCGTACGCCGACAACTCGACTCGTAAGTTCCCTTCTGGTGAGAACTCAAGGTCATAGTTACGGCCTTGAATAAAGTCTCGCATTCTCTCGTAAGGAACATTCTCATCAATTTCAACGCCAGCTTTCTTGGCGCGATTGACGTGAGCTTCCCAGATTTCCTTCTTCGACACGAGGATGTCACTGATATGTTCAATAACCGATCCGCGAAAGGAGTTGAATGACTCTCGCAAGTTGGGGTTTCGAACAGCGAGCAGGCAAATAAAATTGAGGATCAGGTTGTGATCTTTGGGATCAGGGAATCTTTCGGAATCCGCTACTTTCCTGATGGCTCGCAGAGCATCGGACTCAAGTCCCCCGAAGATCTTCTCTAGCGCGTCCGGCGGAAGGCTGTCAGTCTCGAATCGATTGAAATCTCTTCGATGAGCGACGTTTTGTGAAGTGGTCCGAAACCAGCGCCCCGCATTCACGTCATGAACGAAAAGCTTTCCGGATTTGTCACCGGAGTCTGTGAAAGCTCCGAGATATCCCTGCGGAACGAAATGGTGCCGCCGCGCGATCGGTCCTTGGTTCACGTTCCCGAAGACTCCGCAGCCTCGCGCAAGAAGAAGAACTGGGCCTTGTTCGGCGAAATGTTAATCCCAATCGGGGTTTCAACGCTGCCAATGATGTCCGCTTCGGGTCGACTTGAGTCGCCCAGCCATCAGGCCAAGTTCGGCAAGAAGCGGCCGATCGATATCCAAGCTGAGCCGCGCACCAGCTTCGTCGGCTCGGCCATTCCGCTCGGAACCACCGCACGCCACGAATCCGCGCGGCGTCGGGCCCACGTGAGAAGCCAAATGCGAACGTGGGCGTGGGCGGGGCGGCAGCCGCGGTAACGCTGCGAACGTGGGCGCCATCCGGCCGATGCTTATTCCTGCCGACCTTCGCGATCTCCTGTCGCGCTGATCCGTTACCCTGTCGCCATGTTCCGTCTTCGAGCCCGCGCACGAGCGATCCACGCCACCCTCATCGGGGTGCTGGTGGTGCTCGTGCTCGCGACGTCGATGGCCGGGGCGCTGGCGATCAGCCATCCGTCCGTGCATGACGTCGACACCGTCGTTGCGATGGGCGTGGCCGCCGAGCCCTCCGACTGCGAAGGCGAAGCCCCGCACCCGCCGGGGCTCGCGAGCCTGTCGCATGACCTTGCGCATGCCTGGCACCACTGTGGCGTGGTGATGGCGGTGCTCCCCATGCCGGTGGTGAAGCTCCTCGCCCTGAGGCCCACCCAGCCGCCAAGCGTCGAGGTGCGGGCCGCCCCCGCGCCGCTGCTTCAAAGCCTGTTTCGTCCTCCGATCCGCTGATCCGTCGAAGCGGCCGCCTCGTGCGGCGTCTCTTTCCAAGGATCAACGGAGTTCCCTATGCCTGTTCGTCTGGCCGCGATCGCGGCCGGGCTGGCGTTGCTGGCCGTCGCCTCGGGCGCGGCCGCCCAGCCCTTCACCCTGGCCGACGCGCACGAGCGCGTCGCCCAGTTCCATCCTGACCTTCGATCGTTCGTTCCGCGCCGCGACGGCCTCGAAGCCGAAGCGCGCGGCGCGGCGCTGTCGCCCGGGCTTGAGATCCAAGCCGACCTCGAGAACGTGCTCGGCACCGGAACGCTCCAAGGGAACGGTTCGTCGGAGCTGACGCTGAGCCTTGCCGGCGTGCTGGAGCGCGGCGGCAAGCGGGAGGCGCGGCGCGCCTTGGCGGCAGCACGCATCGATGCCCTGGGCGTCCAGCGAGCCGCCACGCAGCTCGACCTGCTGGCGGAGACCACCCGTCGCTACCTCGATCTGGCGGCGCTGCAGGCGCAGCGCCCATTGCTGGAGGACGACCGGGTCCAGCGACAGCGCATGGCTCGAGCCGCCCGCCAGCGCTTCATCGCCGGGGCCGCGCCGGAAGCCGCCGCGCTGACGGCGGAGGCGGGGGTTTCCCAAGCCGAAGCCCTCCTCGCGGCGCTGGATGCCCAACAGGCGGCGGCCTGGCGTCGACTGTCCCTGCTCTGGGGAGCACCCGTTGACGGTGCGGTGCCGACGGTCGACATGGTCCCCGACAACGTGCCCTCGCTGCCCGCGCTCACCGAGTTGACGGCGCGGATCGCCGAGGCGCCGGAGCTGGCAGCGTTCGCCGATGAAGCCCGCCTCCGCGAGGCGCGGCTGCGCCTTGCGGAAACCGAAGCCCGTCCCGATGCGCGGTGGAGTATTGGCGCACGCCGACTGCAGGACGGCCGCGACGTGGGGCTCGTGGCGGGCTTCAGCCTGCCCTTGGGGGCGCGTCGAC
>JAIXTZ010000023.1 GCA_027483745.1 Lysobacteraceae bacterium | reverse complement strand
GTAGTCGTCCTTCGGATAGAGGAACGGCGTCTGGTCCGGCGGGAACAGCGTGAACTCCTTCTCGCCATGCACGTTCGAGATGAAGGCGTGCATCATCCATTCGTCGTAGTGCAGCGGGATGGTCGTGCCCGCACCGCTGATGAACAGCTGGTTGAGGTGGCGCGCCGCGCGCGGCCAGCCCTTCGGCATCCATCGGCTGCTCAGCCAGTCGTCGGCGGTGAAGCGGCAGCGCGGCGTGATGTCCGCGGCGAGTTCCGGCCAATCGGTCTGGATGTTGACGTTGCGCAGGTAGGGCACCGGGGCGGCTTCCGTCGAACTGGCCAGGCCGTCGATGTAGTCCGCCAGCCTGATCGGCGCGTTGTGCTTCGCGCCGCGGCAGCGCACCACGCGCTCGCCCCAGGTCTCGCGGAACCAAGCGGGCGTCCACCGGCCCAGCGCGGGCCAGTCCTCGATGGCATCGGTGAGCACCACCGGGCGGCGCGGCGCGACGAAGTGCTCGATGAAGTCGCGGGTGCTCAAGCCCCCCACGCGTTCGATGTTCATGCAGCGGCTCCAAATCGGTCGCCAAGCCATCCGGCGATGCGCTCGACGAGGCGTTCGCGATCGTCGGGCTGGAAGAACAGGTGGTCGCACTGGCGCCAGTACTCGAAGTGGACCCGCGGGCTGCGCGAGGCCGCGCCATAGCCCTCGAAGAACTGCCTCGGATGGGTGAAGTAGTTGGCGGCTCCGCCGGTGAACAGCACGAAGAGTTCGGCCCCGCGGCCCACGAGCCGCGCCAGCTGGGCTGCTTCCGCGCCCAGCGTGGGCCAGTCGCGCAGTTGGTCGTCCGTGACCCGCGCCGGTGCGGTACGCCGGGCAAGGCGGCGCTTCACGATGTCGATCCAGCCCAAGGGGCCGCGATGCAGCAGCAGCTGCAGCTGGCCGAGCCGGAAGCCCGGCGCGCTCGGCCGGGCCATCGGGTCGAGCAGCAGCAGGCCGGCGACGCGTGGCTCCTTCTGCGCCAGCACCCAGGCGAAATCGGCCGCGCTGCAGACGCCGCCGACGACGAAGCGATCGCAGCCGGTCTCGCGCTGCAGGGTGTCGAGGATCTCGATCAGCACATCGACATGCGGGCGCCGCGCGCTGGCGATGTGGTCGGCGATGCCGGGTTGGTCGATGCGCAGCGTCGGAAAACCGAGCGCTGCGAAACGGCGCGCGGCGTGCACGTGCAGGCGGAAGGGCCCGGCCCGGCGCATCGCCCCGGCATTCAGCAGGACCACCGCGGTGCGTCCGCCGCGGTCCGGCCGGGTCACGGTGCCGATGTCGGAGTCGCCGAGTCGGAACGGAGACTCGATCATGCCGCGACCCCCTGCGCGGAACGCAGCCGCGAGGCCATTCGATCCGCGACGGAGGCCACCGCCGCGTGGGGCAGGGACCCCTGCAGGTCGATTTGCCCGACCCAGCGCGACAGCAGCTCGGGCAGGAGAAGGTCGCCAGGGCCACAGTGCTCGGCGACGTCGACGCGCCACGCCGGCTCGGCCATTCGCCTGAAGATGCCCAGCTCCAACGCAAACTCGGGATGCAGCCGATGCCCCATCAGGGTTCCCGCATCCGATACGCGCGCTCGGCCGAGGAAAGGGAAGCGATTCCGGTTGTTGCGTTCATGGCGGTCACGGGTACGCAGCTCGTGCAGATGCGCGTCGCCGCGCTCGACGCCCTGCCAGGCCCACCATGGCAGCGTGTGCCGCGCGGCCAGCGGTTCCGCCAGCAGTGCTCCGGCGCGCACGCCGATCAGTGTGATCGGGGCCGGACCATACTCGCGAAGCAGAGCGAGCATCGCGTCCGCGTCGTCGAGCGCCCGGCTGGGCAGGAACTCGGCGTCTTCTCCCGACGAATCCCCGGTGCCGCGGTAGTCGAAGCGAAGCACGCGGACGCCGCGCGACGCCAGGGCGTCGGCCAAGAGCGCGAACAGCCGATAGCTTCGCTGCCATTCGTGGAAGAACGGTGGCACGAGCAGCACGGACGCATGCGCCTCTTGGGCTTCGCACAGCGTGCCCCTGACCCAGCCGCGGCCGACCGGCCGCTGCAGCACGCGCATGCCCATCGCCGTCATGCGCCCGGTTGGCCTACGAGTTTGCGCAGCCAGCCGCCCAGCGTGCCGGACGTGGAGGCGGTGCTCGTCGTCGCGGCCTCTGGCGTCGGCGCCTCGTCGAGCATCGCCGCCAACGCCCCGAGGCTGCTGTCGCCAACGCGCAACAAGGACAGCCGCTTGCCGCAGGCCAACTCGACGCGGCTCACCATGCTGAGGGCGAGGAGCGAGTGGCCGCCGCGTTCGAAGAAGTTGTCGTCCGCGCTGATCTCGGTGGTGCCAAGCAGCTCGCTCCAGATGCGTTTCAACAGCGCGACGCTCGACGTCGCCTCGCCCGCCAGCTCGCGCAGCGCGTCGAGGTATTGCTCCGCCCAGGCCGCGACCCGGTCACGGGAGAACAGGTCGGCGCCATAGGTGAAGATCGTCTCGAGGCCCGGTCGCGTTTCCACGCACCACAGGCTCAGCTCATGGCTGGCGCCGGCCACCGGAACGCCGAACCGCGAGTGCTCGAGTGGCCCCCAGTGGCTGGGGCGCCCACGCACGTCCTGGAACGAGAACATGGCCTGGAACAGCGCGGGTCGGCTCGGGTCCCGCGGCAGCTGCAGCTCCCGGACGAGGGCCTCGATCGGCACGTCGGGGTGTCCCAGGGCCTCGGTGGTGACCTTGCGCACGTGCTCGATCCACTCATCGGTCCGGGTGGCGTCGCCGAGGAAGCGAAGTGGCAGCGCATTCACGAAGAAACCCATCACCGGCAGGAGCTCGGCCTGGTCGCGACCGCGTACCGGCGTACCGACCACCATGTCGCGCTGGCCCGAAAGGCGCTGGAGCAGCGCCGTGTAAGCGGCCAGCAGGAGCACGAACAGCGTCGTCCCGCGTTCTCGGGCCTTCGCATGCAGGCGTTCGACCACATCGGCCGGCAGCACGAGTCGCACCGAGCCGCCACGCCCGCTCATCTGTGCCGGACGGGGGTGGTCGCTCGGAAGGGCGAGCGGTGTCGGTGCGGGCAGTAGCGTGCGCTTCCAGAAATCGATCTGCGGCTGCAGCGCGCCCGAGGCGAGCAGCGACGTCTGCCATTCGGCGTAGTCGGCGTAATCGAGGTCCAGCGGCACGGGCGGCGAGGCCTCGACCGACAGCTCGGCGGCGTACAGGGCGGCCATGTCGCGGTAAAGCAGGTCGAACGACCAGCCGTCCCAGACGAGGTGGTGGACCACGAAGGCGAACACGTGTTCCTCGTCACCAAGGCGGAACAGCGCGGCACGGAACGGCGGTCCGACGGCCAGGTCGATGGCTTCGGTCTGCATGTCGGCGACGGCCTGGTACAGGGCGGCGTCGATCGTGTCGCGCGGACGGGCGGACCAGTCGATCACCGGGCATTCGACGGCCATGCGATCGAGCACCCGCTGTTCGGCGCCCTCGGGCGACGGCCTGAACACGGTGCGCAGCACGGGCTGGCGGGCCACCAGCGCCGACAAGGCGCGCTGGAACGCGGCGGGATCGAACGGTCCCTTCAGACGGTGCGCGGACGGCAGCAGGTTGATGCTGGGATCATCGCTGCTTCGTTCCAGGAACCAGGCGCGGCGCTGCTGCACCGACAGGACGGTCGCGCCCGTACCCGCGCGTCGCGCGAGCGGCGGCACCTTCGGGTGCGTCGCGAGGGCCACGTCGGACGACGCGGCCGACAGTGCGGCAGCCAGTTGGCGCGGCGTGGGCGCTTCGAAGATCGCGCGGAGCGAGGGGCGGGATCCGGTCAGGCGCTGCAGTTCCCCGGCGAGTTCCGCGGCGAGCAGCGAATGCCCGCCCTGCTCGAAGAAATGGTCCTCCGCTTCGAGCGGCGCACGGTGCAGGAGCCGTCCCATCGCCTCGCCGATGCGGGCCTCGAGCCCGTGTTCGGCGGGGGCGGCGGGCGTGGCGGGGGCGGCGGGCGTGGCGGAGGCGGCGGGCGTGGCGGAGGCGGCGGGCGTGGCGGAGGCATCCGCGATGGCGGCCGTGTCCTCGGGCGCCGGGCGCAGGGCCTTGCGGTCGATCTTTCCGTTCGGGAGCAAGGGCAGCGCGTCCAACACGCGCAGCACCTGCGGCAGCATGTAGTCCGGCAGGCGCTGGCCCAAGGCGCGACGCATCGGCGTCAAGGCCGGTGCTGCCGCACCGGAGACGGCCGCGACATACGCCACGCGGCGATCATCCATCGGGCCGCAACTCTCGACGGCCATCGCCGCGCGGGCGATGCCGGGCAATTGCTCGATGGCGGCCTCGATCTCCCCGAGCTCGATGCGGTAGCCGCGCAGCTTCACCTGGTGGTCGAGCCGCCCCATGTGGCGGATCGTGCCATCCGGATTCCACGCGCCAAGATCGCCGGTGCGGTACAGCCGCGCACCGGGCCGCGGATCGAAGGGGTCGGTGATGAATCGCTCCGCCGTGAGCTCCGGCCGCGCGTGGTAGCCCTGCGCGACCCCGGCGCCGCCGATGCAGATTTCGCCGGGCACGCCGACGTCACACTCGCGGCCTTGCTCGTCGAGGAGGCGGACGGTCGTGGCGTCGATGGGACGGCCCACGGTGATCTGCCCGGGGTCGGTGATCCGCGCCAGCGTCGACCACACCGTGGTTTCGGTCGGGCCGTACATGTTCCACAGCTCCGCCACCCCGGCATCGAGCAAACGCCTCGCCAGCGCGGGGCTGAGCGCTTCGCCGCCGCAGAGCGCGCGGAATCCGGCCGGCGCCTTGAAGCCCGCCTCCAGCAGCAAGTGCCATGTGCTGGGCGTGGCCTGCATCACCTGCACGCCATGCCGCGCGATCAGCTGACTCAATGCGTGGCCGTCGATGGCGTCGGTGCGCTGGGCGAGCACGATCTCGGCGCCGACGGTCAGCGGCAGCAGCAGCTCAAGGACGGCGATGTCGAAGCTGAGCGTCGTGACGGCGAGCAGGCGTTCCCCGGCCTTCAGTCCCGGGGTGTGCGCCATGCTGCGGAGGAAGTTGGCCACGCCGCGCTGCAGCACGACCACGCCTTTCGGCTTGCCGGTCGATCCCGACGTGTAGATGACGTAGGCCGGGGCATCCGAGGACAGGGTGACGTCGGGCGCCTCGGCGGAGGCGGCCGCGACCGCACCGGCATCGGCGTCGAGAAGCAGCGTACGAAGGCCGGTGATGTCGAGGCGCGTGGCGTTGTCGGCGTCGCTCAGCAGCAGGGCGAGTCCGGCGTCGTCGGCCATGTCGCGGAGGCGCTGCAGCGGGAAGGCGGGATCGAGCGGGACATAGGCGGCGCCGCACTTCAGCACGCCGAGCAGGGCGGCCACGAGGTCGATGCCGCGCGGCAGGCATAGGCCGATCCAGTCTCCCGCGCGCGCGCCCCGGGCGATCAACGCGTTGGCGATCCGGTTGGCGCGGGCATCGAGCTCGGCGAAGGTGATGTACTCCTCCGCGCTGCGGATCGCGATCGCATCGGGCGTCCGCCTCACCTGGTCGGCGATGCCGCGCTCGATCCGCTCCGGTGCGCTGGCTCCGACCAGCGCGTCGATCTCGGCCTCCAGCTGGCCCAGGATCTCGGCGATGCGGGCGGGGCTGAAGAACTCGGTGCCGTGGTGCAGGTCGAGGGCGAGGGCGTCGTCTTCCTCGTAGAAGTTGAACATCAGTTCGCCCAGCAGGCCGGGCTTGCGGCCCTCCTGCATGCGGGCGACCAACGGCTGGAAGCCGTCGAGGACGACCTTCGGGTTCAGGTTGAAGTACACGCCGGTCAGCGGCGGGCGGTCGCCACGGCTGGGGATGCCCAGCAGCCGGGCGGCCAAGCCCTGGGTCATCAGCGGATGCTCGAGCGCGTCCATCAGCGCCATGCGCACGGGCTCGAGGTTGGCGAGCGTGTCGTCGCGACGGGCGAGCCGCAAGCGCAGCGGTAGGTCAAGCACGCCGTCGGACATCAGCGCCGGGTGGCGGCCGAGGCCTTGGCTGGCGTAAGGAACGCTGAGCACGAAGTCGTCGGCGCCGGCGCGTCGCCCCAGCAGGGTGGCGACGAGCCCGAGCAGGCATTGGAACAGCGTGACGCGTCGCGACTTGGCGAGCGACTTCAGCGCGGCGAAGCGCGGGCCCTCGATGCGAAGGTACGCCGTGTCGGCGACGAACCTGCGCGGCCCGGAGGGCTGGCGATCCCCCAGTTCGAGCGGCGGCGGGGGCGACGCGAGCACCTGCGTCCAGTATGTCGCGGCCTCCCGGCCGTCCGGACCGGCCATCCGCGCCTGCTCGGCCGCGGCGAACTCGCCGGGGCGCCCGGCAGGGGGAAGGTTGGCCACCGCGCCGCTTCGCTTCGCCGTGTAAAGCATCGCCAGCTCTTCGAGGACCACGCTGATCGCCCAGCCATCGACCGCCAAATGGCTGTAGACCAGGTGCAGCGCGTGGCTCGACGGCCCGAGGCGCAGGAGGGCCATGGACACCATCGGGCCGTCGCCCAGCGCGAACACCCGTTGCCCCGCGTCGCTGGCGAAGGCCACGAGCGCCGCCTCCGGATTGGGCTCCGACGAGAGATCGCGCAAGGCAAGCGTCGGCTCGCTGCCGCGAACCTCGCGCTGGCGCGGTGCGTCGGCATCGAAGCGCAGGCGGAACGCGGGATGCCGTTGGACAAGCGCGTCGACCGCGGCCTTGAAGGCCTCGAGGTCCAGCGCGCCGTCAAGGCGCAGGCAAAGGGTCTCGTTCAGCGCCTTCACCGCGTGCTGGTCGAAGCTCGCCGCCAGCCAGCGTTCGGCCTGACCCGGCGACAGCGGGGCGTCGTCCGCCGACGCGCCCTGCGACGGGTGGTCGGCGCCTCCCCCCGGTGGCAGCGGACCGCCGCGCGGCGTCAGGAAGCCGAGGGCCATCAGCTCGTCGATCGCGCTGAGGAAGACATCGACGATGCGGTCGATCTCGGCCGCGCCCATCGGCTCGGTGACGAAGTGGCCGAACTGCTCGTAGAGGTGCAGGCCGTGCAGGCGGGCGAGGTAATAGAACAGGCTGACGTAGCGCTGGTCCTCGTCCCACTGCAGGCGCCACAGCGAAGCGCAGTGCACCGCCTTCACTGGCGCGCGCCGCGCCGCGAAACCGGCGTTGAGGCGATCGACCATGCCCTGCGTGCGGCCGTTGAGCTCGTCGTACAGCGCCGGCCCGCGGTCCTTGAGGTATTGCAGCGTCGCCTTCGCCGCGGCGAGCGCAAGCGGATGGCGGACGTAAGTGCCGGCGAAGTAGGTGACGCCGGCTTCGGGGTAGCTGTCGTCGCCGAACTGCCACCATCCGCCGTCCAGCGCGTCCATCTAACGGGCGGAGCCGGCGATGGCGGCCATCGGCAGGCCGCCGCCGATGATCTTGCCGTAGGCGCAGAGGTCGGCACGCACGCCGTAGAACTGCTGCGCGCCGCCCGGCGCAAGGCGGAACCCGGTGACCACTTCGTCGAGGATCAGCGCGCAGCCGCCCTCGTCGCAGATGCGCCGCAGTTCGTGGACGAACTCGCGCGGACGCAGCGTGGGGTACTTGTTCTGCACCGGCTCGATCATGATCGCGGCCAGCTCGTGCGCGCGCTCGCGCAGAACGCGCAGCGACTCGTCGCTGCCGTAGTCGAGCACGAGGATGTTCTCGACCGCCTGCGCGAGGATCCCCGGCGCGGCGGCGAGCGAACGCAGCTGCTTCGTGCCGCGCACCAGCACCTCGTCGAAGATCCCGTGGTAGCTGTTGTTGAAGATCGCGATGGTCTTCCGGCCGGTCACGGTGCGGGCGACGCGCATCGCGCCCATCACCGCTTCCGAGCCCGTGTTGCACAGGCCGATGCGCTCATGGCCGGAGAACTCGCGCAGCAGGGCCGAGACGTCGGCCGCGAGCGGATGCTGCGGGCCCACCTCGATGCCGCGGTCCAGCTGCTCGTGCATGGCCTGCGTGATCGCCTTCGGCTTGTAGCCCAGCAGGTTGGCGCCGAAGCAGGACAGCAGGTCGATGAAGGCATTGCCCTCGATGTCCCAGACCCGGGCACCTTCGGAGCGATCGGCGACGATCGGGAAGACCAGGTCCTTCCACAGCGGGTTGAAGCCGGTGACGACGCGCGGGTCGGCCATTTGCGCGCGGTTCGCTTGCGAGAACTCCCGAGACTTCCCGTAGCGGGCAAGGTAGCGGCGGGTGAAGTCGGCCAGCCACGTGCGCTGCGCCGGCGTCATGTCGAGCTGCGGCGCGAGCGTGATGCGGGCGGAGGCGCCGAACGGCTTCGCGATCAGGTCCGGCGCGGCGTCCACGGGCGCGGTTTCCACGGACGAGGGCGAGCCGGCGAGCGCAGCCGCAACGGCAGGCGCCGGGACGGGGATCGATGGTGCCGGTGCGGGAGCCACGGGGAGCGCCGCCGGAGCCACGCTCAGCGCCGACATCATCGCCAGCTGTTGCTGCATCAGCGCGAGCTGCTGATGGATCAGGGCGTTCACTGCTTCGTTGCCGGACGTCATGGGCAGGGCCCCGACGGCGGGGATCGCGGTTGTCGACATCGGCGCGGCGTGCGGTACCGCGGGAACCGCGGGCGGGGTCGGGGCCGGTGGCGACGGGGCGAACCGGCCTGCCGGCAGCGTCGCGTCGAAATGACGTGCGAGTTTCTCGACGGTGTCGAGGTCTTCCATCAATCGTCGGAAGCGCAGCTTCTGGCCGAAGACCCGTTCGATCTCGAGACTGGCCTGCGTGGCCGATAGCGAGTCGAGGCCAAGCTCGATCAGCGATGCGTCCGCGTGGATGTCAGCGACGTTCTGGCCGCAGACCTCGGCAACGAGGCGGGTGATTTCGGCCCGGAGGGCAGGGAGTCGATCGGCCACGGCGGGCTCCATCGTGGAACGGTGGGACGGCGAGGCCTCCAAGGCCCTGCGGCGGAGCGCTTCGCCGGGCGCCACGGAGGGCGCGCCTGGCGATGCGGGGGAACGCGGAAACCAAAAACGCGTGTCGGCGAACGGATAAGCCGGCAGCGGGACACGCGCGCGTCCGTGGGGCTGCGGCCAAGCGACGGGGGCGCCCAGCGACCAGAGTTGGCCGAGGCCGTGCACGGCCGTCTCCGCATCGGCACGCTTGCTGGCCGGTGGTTGCAAGGCGACGACCCGAGGCATCTGGCTGGCCGCATCGCGGTGTTGGCGCAGCAGGGCGGTCAGCGCCTGGCCGGGCCCCACCTCGACGAAGACGGTGTCGGGTCGTCCCAGCTCGGCGCGGACGGCGTCACTGAATCGCACCGGTTCGCGGACCTGGCGCGACCAGTAGGTCGGGCCGATCGACTCGGCGTCGTGCGGCATACCGGTCACGCAGGAGTAGATCGGGATGCTCGGCGCGTGGTGGATCGCCGCGGCGCCCGCGGTGTCGATCGCCGCCAGCGCCCCGTCCATGGCCGCGCTGTGGAATCCGTGCGACACGCGCAGCGCGGTCGTTTCGATGCTTTGGGCGTTCAGCTGTGCGGCGAAAGCGTCGATGGCCACCGTGGGGCCGGACACGACGGTGAGCTCGGGGGCATTCAATCCGGCGATTTCGACCCCGTCGGGCAGGAGCCTCCGCACCGCGTCCGCGCCGGCGCGCACGGCGAGCATCGCGCCGCGGGGTTGCCGCCACATCGCGGCGGCGCGCGCGCAGACCAGCGCTGCGGCGTCGTCGAGATCGAGCGCGCCGGCGATGTGCGCGGCGGCGAGTTCGCCGATGCTGTGTCCGATCAAGGCCTGCGGCTCAAGGCCGAAGTGCTGCAGCCAACGGGCCAGCGCCACCGAGACGCAGAACAGCGCCGGCTGGGCGTACCGCGTTTCGTCGAGCGTCGCTGCGTGGGCCGGGTGCGGTTCCGCGAGCAGCAGGCTGCGCAGGTCGCGGTCGAGGTGCGGCGCCACGGCCGCGCAGGCGGCGTCGAAGGCGCGGGCGAACTCCGGAAGCGCGGCGTGCAGCTCCCGCGCCATGCCCGGCGACTGCGCGCCTTGCCCGGGAAACAGGAAGACCAGGCGCGGTGCATCAATGGCGCGCTCGCCCCGGGCGACGCGGCGCAGCTTGCTGATCGCTTCATCGCGAGTCCGGGCGGCCACGGCGGCGCGGCAGGGCAGCAGGCTGCGGCCGCGGATCAGCGTGTAGGCGACATCCGCCAGGTCCGGTGCGTCGGCACTCTCGAGCCGCTTGGCCAGGGCTTCCGCGCGCGCCGCGACCGCCGTCTCGCTTCGTGCCGAGAGCGGCAGGACCTGCCAGTGGCCCGCGTCGGCCGGAAAGGACTTCCGCCCCGACGGTTTCGGCGACTCGCCCAGCACCAGATGCACATTGGTGCCGCCGACGCCGAAGGAGCTCACCGCCGCGTGGCGCGTGCGGTTGCTCCTCGGCCAAGCGACGGTGCCGGTGCAGACCTTGAACGGCGTTCGCGCGAAGTCGATCTGCGGGTTCGCCCGTTGGAAGTGCAGGGAGCGCGGGATGCTGCCGTGGTGCAGCGCCAGCGCGGTCTTGACCAGCCCGAACAGGCCCGCGGCCGCCCAAGTGTGGCCCACGTTGCCTTTCACCGAGCCGAGCCAGCAATACGCCGTGTCGTGGGTGTCACGTCGGTAGGCGTCGACGAGGCCGCTTACTTCGATCGGGTCGCCAAGCGTCGTCGCCGTGCCGTGGGCTTCCACGTAGCCGATGTCACGCGCCGAGACCCCCGCCGCGTCCAACGCCATGCGGATGGCCGCGCTTTGTCCGCTCACGCTCGGGGCGGTGAAGCTGGCCTTGCCCCCGCCATCGTTGTTGATGCCGACGCCCTGGATGACCGCGTACACGGTGTCGCCGTCCGCGAGGGCATCCTCGAGGCGTTTGACCAGAACGACGGCGCCGCCGTTGGAAAACACGGTGCCGGTGGCGTCGGCGTCGAAGGGGCGGCAGTGGCCGTCGGCAGACTCCATGCCGCCTTCCACGTGCAGGTAGCCGCCGGTCTGCGGCAGCAGCACCGTGGAGGCGGCCGCGAGCGCGACATCGCAATGGCCGGCGGCGAGCGCCTCGCAGGCTTGCGCCACCACCACCAGTCCCGTCGAACAGGCCGTCAGCACGGTCATCGCCGGGCCCTTGAGGTCGAGGCGATGCGCGATGCGGGTGGCGACGAAATCCTTTTCGGCCCCCAGCATCGTCGTGAACTCGCCGCTCTGCGCGACGAGCTGCGGCGCGTGCTGGCGCAGCAGCGCCGTGTACTGGTTGTTCGCCGTCCCGGCGTAGACGCCCACGCGGGAGGCGCGCTCCGGCGCGATCCCGGCGTGCTCGAAGGCCTGCCAGGCCAGTTCGAGCAGCATGCGCTGCTGCGGATCGACGAGGGTGGCTTCGCGTGCGGACACGCCGAAGAAAGCGGCGTCGAAGCGGTCGATGCCCTCGACCACGCCGCGCGCCGCGACGAAGTTCGGATGCTGGCGGATCGCTTCCGGAACGTCGGGGTCGATCTCATCGGGCGCAAAGCGGCCGATGCCGTCGCGACCCGCCAGCAGGTTGTCCCAGAAGGCGTCGAGGTCCGGCGCGCCCGGCCCACGGAGGGCCATGCCGACGATGGCGAACCCCCCGGTGGCGCGCGCCTTGCCGTGTGCCGGCGAGACCGTTGCATCGGGCGCCTGCGTGCCCGGTGAGGACGGCTGCCCATCCGCGGTCCGGGCGGCGCGCTCTGCGAGGCCGGCAATGCTGGGACGGTCGTAGACGTCGGCCACGCCAAGGGTATCGACGCCGGCCTCGCGCATGGCGGCGATGAATTTCGGCACCAGCAGCGAATGTGCTCCGGCGTCGAAGAGGTTGGCCCGGGGGTCCGGGGGCGCCTCGCCGAGCAAGCCCGTCCAGATCCGGGCGATCAGGTCCTGAAGCGCACTCCGGCTCAGGGCATTCATGGGATCAGACCCCGTAGTGCCCGCGATACCACTCGACGAAGCGCTTCACTCCGACCTCGACCGGCGTCTCCGGGGCGTAGCCGGTGTCGCGCATCAGCGCCGAGACTTCGGCTTCCGTGTCGGGCACGTCGCCAGGCTGCAGGGGCAGCAGGTTCTTGATGGCCGTCTTGCCGGTCGCTTCCTCGATCAGCTCGATGTAGCGCGACAGCTGCACCGGCGTGTGGTTGCCGATGTTGTAGACGCGATACGGCGCCGCGCTGGTGGCCGGGGTCGGGGCGAGCGGATCGAACGCGGCGTCCGGCCCGGGCACGCGGTCCAGGGTGCGGATGACGCCCTCGACGATGTCGTCGATGTAGGTGAAATCGCGGGTGTGCTTGCCGAAGTTGAAGACGTCGATCGGCTCGCCGGCGAGGATCTTCTTCGTGAACAGGAACAGCGCCATGTCCGGGCGGCCCCAGGGGCCGTAGACCGTGAAGAAGCGCAGGCC
>JAIXTZ010000354.1 GCA_027483745.1 Lysobacteraceae bacterium | reverse complement strand
TCATTCAAGTCTCCAGCTACAAAAAGAATCGAGGCCGTGGGGCGGCTTCGAGGGCGACGTAGAATAGCGGCCGGGGGCCTGAATCGCCACTGACATTCCGGGCCCGGAAGCACACTTATCCACAGCTCGCGCGGAGCGCGCATGACCTTTAACACCCTCCTAACCGAAGATCGGGGCGCGGTTCGCGTCATCACGGTCAATCGCCCCGACAAGCTCAACGCGCTGAACCACGCGACGCTGACCGATCTGCACGCGGCCTTCGCCGCCGCAGCGGCCGACGACAGCGTCCGCGCCATCGTGCTGACCGGCGCCGGCCCCAAGGCCTTCGTGGCGGGGGCGGACATCGCCGAGATGAACGGCCTGAGCCCGGTGCAGTCACGCGATTTCTCGCGCCACGGCCAGGCGCTCATGACCCGCATCGAACGCCTCGGCAAGCCGGTGGTCGGCATGCTCAACGGCTTCGCGCTCGGCGGTGGCCTCGAGCTGGCGATGGCCTGCCACCTGCGCATCGCCTCGGACACCGCGAAGATCGGCCAGCCGGAAATCAACCTCGGCCTGATCCCCGGCTTCGGTGGCACGCAGCGCCTGCTGCGCCTCGCCGGCCGTGCCGCCACCCTCGAACTCTGCCTGCTCGGTGCGCCGATCGGCGCGGAGCGCGCCATGCAGCTCGGCGTCGTCAACCGCGTGGTTCCGGCGGCAGAGCTTGAAGCCGCCACCTTCGCCATCGCCGAACAGCTCGCGAACGCGGCGCCGCAGGCCCTTCGCGGCATCCTCGACGCCGTGCTGATCGGCGGCGAATCGCCGATCGATGTCGGCCTCGACTACGAGACGCAGGGCTTCGCCATCGCGTTCTCGACCGAGGACATGAAGGAAGGCACCGGCGCCTTCCTCGCCAAGCGCAAACCCAGCTTCACCGGCCGCTGAGCGCGCGCGGGCCGGCGGTCATGGGCGGGCGACGATGAGCCTGCATCGGTTCTTCGGCGGCCTCGTCCTGCCGGCGATGAAGCCCGTGCCGGCACCGGTGCGGCGATTGCCGCTGCCGGGCCAGCTGCGCGTGCCTCTGCTCCAACACGCCGGTGCGGAGGCCGAGGCCTGCGTGGCGGTCGGCGATCGCGTTCGCCGGTTCCAGCGGATCGGCCGCCGCGCGGGGGACACGCTTGGCGCCGACGTGCACGCACCGGCGGCAGGCGTCGTGGTCGCCATCGAGCGCCGGCCGGTCGCGATGCCGGGCACGCCGGACGCGACGCATGTGGTGATCGAGGTCGATGCCGACGCTGCGCAGGCGTGGGTTTCGGGCGACGGCGAATCGCCGGACGACGCCCGGATGCCGGCGCTCGATCCACGCACGACGCCCCACGACGCCCTGCGCCAGCGGCTGGCCGACGCCGGTCTGGTGGGACTCGGCGGCGCGGGCTTTCCGACTGCCGAGAAGCTCTCCCTCACGCACCGCCTCCTGATCCTCAACGGCGCCGAGTGCGAGCCGGTCGTGGCCTGCGACGAAGCCCTGCTGCGCGAGCGCGCCGACGAGGTGGTGGCCGGCGGACGGCTGCTGGCGCGGCTCTGCGGCGCCACACGCCTCGTGCTGGCGATGGAACAACGCATGGCCTCGGCCCTGCCGGCGGTGCAGGCCGCGATCGCCGCGATCGTGGACGGTGACGCCGAGGGTCGGATGGTCGAACTGGCACTCCTGCCGGACCGTTACCCTGCCGGCGGTGAACGCCAGCTCATCCAGTCGCTGACCGGCGAAGAAGTCCCCGACGGCGGCCTGCCGCGCGACCTCGGCGTGCTCGTGCAGAACGTCGCCACCGCGGCGGCGGCTTGGCGGGCCGTCGTGCAGGGCGAACCGCAGGTCTCGCGCCTGGTGACGGTGGGTGGCGATGGGGTTTCCCATGCCGCCACCTTCGAAGTGCTGCTCGGCACCCCCGCGTCGCACCTGGCGGCAGCCGTGGGCGGCTGGCGCGACGACGCAACGGTGCTGCGCGCCGGTGGCCCGATGATGGGCGTGGCGCTGCCGCATGACGACGTGGCGGTCATCAAGACCACCATCGCCCTCACCGCCTGGTGCGGGCCTGTGTCACCCGATGCGGGAGCGGGTTCATCCGCGTCAAGGTCGCCGCTGCCCTGCATCCGCTGCGGCGACTGCGCGAACGCCTGCCCCTCGCGGCTCCAACCACAGTTGCTGCATGGGCGCCTCAAGGCCTCCGACGGCGCCGACCTGGGCGGCGCCCTGGCCTTCGGCCTCGGTGCCTGCATCGAATGCGGGGCTTGCGACGCCGTCTGCCCGAGCGCGATCCCGCTCACCGCCGGCTTCATCGCGGCCCGGCAGTCGGCGCGGCTCGGCCAGCACCAGCGCGTGCAAGCGGAGGCGGCGAAGGAGCGCTTCGAACGCCGCATTGAACGCCTGCAGCGCGAGGCCGAAGACGCCGCCCACCACCAGGCCCAGCGGGTGAAGCGGGTGTCCGGCGCCGCGGCGGCGGCCTTGGCGAAGGCCCGCGCGAAGCGGGCCGGCGACGCACCGCCGCCCGGCCCGGTGGACGCGCCATCCGACGGTGATCGCCCATGAGTCCGCGCGCGTTTCGCGATCCCGGCACGCCCTCGCTGCACCTCGCCCGCAGCGTGCCGGCGACCATGGGCCTCGTTCTGCTGGCGCTGCTGCCCGGCATCGCGGCGATGACGCTGTTCTTCGGCACCGGCGTGCTGGTGCAGATCACGCTCGCCGTGCTGTTCGCCATGGGGTTGGAAGCGGCGATGCTGGCCCTGCGCGGCGCAGCGCTGAAGCCGGCGCTCACCGATCTCTCCGCACCGCTGACAGCGGTGCTGTTCGCGCTGTGCCTGCCGCCGACCGCCCCGTGGTGGATGAACCTCGTCGGTGTCACCGCGGCGATCGTGGTGGCGAAGCATCTGTATGGCGGCCTCGGCCACAACCCCTTCAATCCGGCGATGGTCGGCGTGGCGGTGGTGGTGCTCGCCTTCCCGCTTGAATACTCGCGCTGGATCGCGCCCGGGCAGTGGGACACGCTGGCGCAGGCGACGCCGCTCGACCTGCTGCGCCAGCAGGCCACGCAGGGCTACGCGCTGTCCGAGATCCGCGCCAACCCGGTGTTCGGCGCGCTCGGCGGCCGCGGCTGGGAGTGGGTGGCGGGTTTCTGGGCACTGGGCGGGCTGTTACTTCTGTGGAAACGGGTGATTCCCTGGCAGACACCGGTCGCGGTACTCGGCACCACGGTGCTGGTGACCTTGCCGTTCTGGCTGTGGGACGCCGACACGCACCCGAGCCCGATGAGCCACGTCTTTTCCGGCGCGCTGGTGTTCGCCGCGTTCTTCATCGCCACTGATCCGGTGTCGGGTTGCACGACGCCCCGCGGTCGGCTGGCCTTCGGTGCCGGCGTGGCGCTGCTGACGCTGGCGATCCGCCGCTGGGGCGGCTTCCCCGATGGCGTGGCCTTCGCCGTGCTGCTGATGAATGCCGCCGCGCCGTTGATCGATCGGCTCGCGCGGCCGCGCTGGCTCGGCGAACGGACGAAGGGCGCGCCATGAGCCTGCGTCTGGGCAATCTCGGCCGTGGCGCACTCACCCTCGCGGTTGTCGGCGCGTTGGGGCTGGGCGGCCTGCTGGCGCTGCGCGCACTTACCGCGGAGCGGATCGCCGAGCAGCAGCGCGCGGCCACGCTGCGCGCGCTGGCCGTGCTGCTACCGGCGGATTTCGACAACGACCCGCAGGCCGACCGCATCGACGTGGTGGCCCCCGCGTGGCTCGGTAGCGACCACGCGCTCATCGTGCGACGCGCCCGACGCGACGGCGTGCTCCAGGCCCTGCTGCTCGAAGCCGTCGCGCCCGATGGCTACAACGGCGACATCCGCCTGCTCGTGGGCGTGGATGCCGAGGGCCAAGTCATCGGCGTGCGCGTGGTCGAGCACCGCGAAACGCCGGGGCTCGGCGATCCCATCGAGATCGAGCGCAGCCCGTGGATCACCGGCTTCGATGGTCGATCCTTGAGCGACCCTGCCGCAGACGCGTGGCGCGTGCGGCGCGACGGCGGCGCCTTCGACCAACTCGCCGGAGCGACGATCACGCCGCGCGCCGTCGTGGGCGCAGTGCGACACACGCTTGAGTTCGTCGCGACCCACGGCGAAGCGCTTGCCGAGGCGCCGTCCGGCGAAACGCTGGCCTTCCGCGACCTGCCGCCGCAGGAGGGCTCGACGCAGTGAGTACAAGCCCACGCACCATCCTCGAATACGGCCTGTCGAGCGGCAACGTCGCGCTCGTACAGCTGCTCGGCCTGTGCCCGCTGCTCGCTGTGAGCAACTCGCTGGTGTCAGCGCTCGGCCTCGGGCTGGCGACCGTCCTCGCGCTCACGGCCACCAATGCCTGCATCGCCTCGCTGCGCCGCGTCACCGGCCGCGACGTGCGCATTCCGGTGTTCGTCACCGTGATCGCCTGCGTCGTCACCGCCATCGAACTGGCGATGCGCGCCTGGCTGCCCGCCCTGCACGGCGTCCTCGGCCTGTTCATCCCGCTGATCGTCACCAACTGCGCCCTGCTCGGCCGCGCCGAGGCCTTCGCGTCGCGCAACGATCCGCTGCGCGCGGCGCTGGACGGCTTCGCGGTGGGCACGGGTTTCCTGCTCGTTCTGCTGGTGCTAGGCGGCCTGCGCGAGGCGCTCGGCCGCGGCACGCTGTTCGCGGGCGCCGGGGCCCTGCTCGGCCTGCCGCAGCTGGAGTGGACGCTGCTGCCCGGCTACCGCGGCTTCCTGCTCGCCACGCTGCCCGTGGGCGCCTTCTTCCTGCTCGCCCTGCTGATCGCCGCGCGGCAGCGCTGGTTGGCCACGCGATCGGCCACGGGCGACACCGCCCCCGCCAAGGAGGCTTGAATGCCTGCCATGAAACCCGCCGACCGCATCGAGTTCTTCCGCCGGTTGCGCGAGCTCAACCCGCATCCGACGACCGAGCTCGAGTATTCGACGCCCTTCGAGCTGCTGGCCGCCGTGCTGCTCTCGGCGCAGGCCACCGACGTCGGGGTCAACAAGGCCACGCGCAGGCTCTTCCCGGTGGCGAACACGCCGGCGGGCATCCTCGCGCTCGGCGAGGCGGGCCTGAAGGGCTACATCAACACCATCGGCCTGTACAACGCGAAAGCCGCGAACCTCATCGCCACCTGCCGCATCCTCGTGGAGCAGCATGGCGGCGAGGTGCCACGCGACCGCGATTCGCTCGAGGCCCTGCCCGGCGTCGGGCGCAAGACGGCCAACGTCGTGCTGAATACGGCGTTCGGCGAGCCAACGATCGCCGTGGACACCCACATCTTCCGCGTGTCGAATCGAACGGGACTGGCGCCTGGCGGCACCGTCGATGCGGTCGAGCAGAAGCTGTTGAAGGTCGTGCCCGCCGAGTTCAAACAGGACGCCCACCACTGGCTCATCCTGCACGGCCGCTATGTCTGCAAGGCGCGCAAGCCGCTGTGCGGCGCCTGCCCGGTGCGCGACTTGTGCCGCTTCAAGGAAAAAACCGACGCCACGACCTAGGCGTAACCGCGCTCCATCATCCAGCCGGCGACCGCATTGGCGGCCATCGGTGCGCCGTAGTGGTAGCCCTGGCAGATGTCGCAGTCGAGCTGCGCCAGCTTGATCACCTGCGACTGGGCCTCGACCCCTTCGGCCACCACCTTGAGACCGAAGCCATGCGCCAGCGCGATCACGGCGCGAACGATGGCGGCGTCGCCGGCGTCGCGGACGATCTGCCGCACGAACATCTGGTCGATCTTCAGCACATCGATGGGAAGCCGCTTGAGCTGCGAGAGGTTCGAGTAGCCGGTGCCGAAGTCGTCGAGCGCCAGCGCCACGCCGAGGTCGCTCAGGGTCGACATCAGCGCGATGGCCCGCTCGGGGTCGTGCAGCGCGGCGCTCTCGGTGATCTCGAGTTCCAGCGACCCGTGGGAGAGGCCGGACTCCTCCAGCAGCGCCCGCACGCTGTCGACGAGCGCGGGGTCCTCGAACTGCCGCGGAGACAGGTTCACGGCCACCCGCTCGACGTCCAGCCCTTCCTCGCGCCAGCCCTTGAGCTGGCGCACGGCCTCGCGCAGGGCCCAACTGCCGATGGGGAGGATCAGCCCCGATTCCTCGGCCAAGGGGATGAACTCGGACGGCGCGACCTGGCCGAGCTCGGCGTGGTACCAGCGCAGGAGAGCCTCGAAACCGACCAGACGCTCCCCAGCCAGCGCGATCTGCGGCTGGAACGCGAGGCTGAGCTCGCCGCGCTCCATGGCCACGCGCAGGTCCTGCAGCAGGCGCACGCTGCGGCCGCGTGCGGCGCTGTTTTCAGCGGAGTAGAAGGCAACGGTGCCTCCCGGCGCGGTCGCGGGCTCGGCCGTTTCCGCATGGTCAAGCAGGCGCTCGGGGGTGTCGCCGTCGCGCGGGTAAACGGCCACGCCCACGGAGGCGTCGAAGAACAGGCGGCGGCCACCGATCTCCATGGGCTGCGCCAGCGGCGCGAGCACGTCGCGCAACAGGGCCTCGATCCGCGCCTCATCCTCTTCGCCGGACAGGGCGAGAGCGAATCGGTGCTCGCCGGCTCGCGCCAGCACGGCGTGATTGCCCAGCCGCGCGCGGACGCTTTCGAGCAGCCGGTTGGCGCCCTCACGCATCACCTCGTCGGCCGGGCCCTGCCCCAGCGATTGGCGGAGCACCGGCAGCTGGCCCAAGGCGATGCTCGCAAGGATCGCGCTCGGTTGGCCGTCGTTCGCCCGCGCGAGGCGGCCGAGGAAGTGGCTGCGGTTCGGCAGACCGGTGACCGAATCGAACTCGCGGAGCTTCTGCGCCTCGGCCTCGAGCTGGCGTCGCGCTTCGGTGCGCTTCGCGGAACGTCGCAGTTGGGCCTGCACGAGGGACAGCAGCTCGGTCGGCCGGAAGGGCTTGGTGAGGTAGTCGTCGGCGCCGAGGTTCATCCCGGCACGGATGGCCTCGCGCTCGTCGAGCCCGGTCAGGAAGACGAAGGGCAGGTCGGCGGTGCGGGGATCGGCGCGGAGCGCCGCCAGCAGCTCCTGGCCATTGCCACCGGGCATCAGCACGTCCGAGAGCACGAGGTCGGGCCGGTGCTCGTGGGCAAGATCGAAGGCGGCGGCGCCGTTCTCGGCCTCCAGCACGCGGTAGCCCGCTGAGCGCAGCGTGGCGTTGAGGACCGCGCGGATGCTGCCGTCGTCCTCGGCGATCAGCACCTTCGTGCCGTTGCCCTGCCCCTCCATCGATGCCCCCTGGCGCCCGTGGTGGTGGAACTGAGGCGGCAGTGTAGACCGCGGAAGCGTCAGGGGGCGACGCCACCGGGCGGATCCAGCCGGTAACCCATGCCGCGCACGGTGGTGATCCACGACGGCTGGCCGAGCTCATCGAGCTTGCCGCGCAAGCGGCGGATATACACGTCGACGACGTTGGTGAGCGGATCGGAGTCCACGCCCCAGACGTTGGAAAGAATGCGCTCGCGGCTGAACATCCGGCCCGGCGCGCTCATCAGCAGCTCCAGGAGAGCCAGCTCCTTGGCCGTCAGCGGCAGCGCCACGCCGCCGCGCCGCACCTCCATGCGGACGCGGTCGAACACGAGCTCGCCCACGGCCAGCTCGGCGTCGCGTTGGACCATCTGCGCAGGGCGCCGCAGGAGGGCCTCGATGCGCGCCAACAGCTCGTCGAAGGCGAAGGGCTTGGTCAAGTAGTCATCCGCACCGCAGCGCAGGCCGGCCACGCGCTCCTGCACGCTGCCCATCGCCGTCAGCATCAGCACGGGCAGCGGAAGGCACTCGGCACGGACCTGCTGGCACAGCGCCATGCCGGACTGGCCCGGCAACATCACGTCGAACAGCGCCACGTCGTAGGCCCCGTGGCGCAGCAGTGGAAGCGCCTCCTCGGCGCTCCTCGCCAAGGTCGGGCTGTACCCCTCGGCACGAAGGCCGCGCTGCAGGAAATCGGCGACCCGCACGTCGTCCTCGACGATCAGGACCTTCATGAAGCCCCCGCCATCGGAAGCGCGATGCTGACGCGCAATCCGCGCGGAGCACGCCGGCGAAGCTCGACGCTGCCCCGCTGGGCTTCGACGATGCGTCGCGCAATGGCCAACCCGAGGCCAAGGCCCTGTGGGTCCAGCGCACGGCCGGCCCGGCCGCGGTAGTGGCTGTCGAACACCTGGTCCAGCTCGTCGTCGTCCACGCCCGGGCCTTCGTCGTCGACCTGCACGATCCACTCGTCGGCATCCGCGAGGACCGTAACCTCCACGCCGGTCCCGGCCGGGGAGTAGCGGACGGCGTTGTCGAGCACGACCACCAGCGCCTGCTGCAACCGCTCCCGGTCGACGTCGACGACCGCGGCCACGGGGACCGTATGGGGGTCGAACGCGAGGGTGACCTTTCGGTGAGCGGCGACCGCCTGCATCTGCGCCACTGCGGGCCCGATGACGTCACGGACGGCATGCCGGCCGAGGGCCATCGCGTAGGCCAGCGACCCGCCACGCGCTGCGTCGAGCAGGTCCTGAACGCGTCCACCCAGCTCACTGGCGGCATCGACGATGCGCCGCAGCGCCGCACGTTGTTCGTCGGCATCGCCCGGGTTACGCAGGGCGAGGTCGGCCTCGCCGCGGATCACCGTCACCGGCGTGCGCAACTCATGGCCCAGCTCGGCGAAGAACTGGCGGCGCCGCGCCTCGATGCCGAGCAAGGACTCGTAGGCCTGCGTGAGGGCGCGGGTGCGGTCGGTCACCACCCCGTCGAGCTGATGCTGCAGGGCCGCGCTGCGCGCTTGGGCGTCGGACAGGCGTTCGGCCATCGAATCCATCAGGCCACCGATGCGCGCGAACTCGTCACGACCCTCGAGGGCGGCGCGCGCGCCGAAGTCGCCGCCGGCCAGGGCTTCCGCCGTCCGTGCCAACTGCGCGAACGGCCGGTCCAAGCGGCGTACGAGGTACCCGACCGCCAGCGCCGCCAACAGCAGCACGCCGACGGCGAGTAGGGCGTTGACGGCGCGAATGCGGACCAGCGCGTCAGCCAGCCGCTCCGATTCGTCGCGGCTGGCGGCCTCATGGCGATCGACCGCCTCGCGCAGCAGGTCGCGCATGTCGCGGCCCGCCAGCTCGTCGAAGGCCAGCATCACGGTCCGCCAACGCTCGGCGGGCGGCAGCTCGACACCGGGCCGCTCCACCTCGCGCATCGCACGCTCGAGCGTGGCGATGTTCAAACCAACCGTTTCCAGCTCGGCCGTCTCAAGGCGCCCGGCCTCGGCCGGCAGTCGCGCCGCGAGGGTGCGCAGCGCGTCGACGCTGCCCCACATCGCGGCGGCGAGCCGGTCGCGGACAGCGGGGTCCGCGTCGCCGGCCAGCGTCTTCTGGGCAAACCACACCTTCAGGCGCTGCTTGTTCCCGGCCAACTCGAGGTATTCGGCGAGCATGCGGGTGGAAACGACGCTCCGCTCGGCGTGGTGGGCGGCCGACGACGCCGCCCAGCCCGCGAAGAGGAACTGCAGCAGTGCGAGCATGGCCAGCAGCGCAAA
Organism: Lysobacteraceae bacterium; assembly: GCA_027483745.1. The sequence goes on along the minus strand of JAIXTZ010000354.1, from coordinate 7,219 downwards.
CGCCACCGCGAGCCGGGTGCGGATCAAGGCGACGTCCCCGGAGCTGGCGGGGCCGGCGCTCGCATCACTCCGCGCGGTACGGCAGGGAGCTGTGGTGCAGCACGATGCGCAGCTTGCCGTCGTCGGTCTTCTTGAAGGTCCACGTCTTGTCCACGGTGGTGACGTTGCCGTCCTTGCCGGTGATCATGACGTTGCCCATCGTCGTCGCGACGTCGCCGTTGATGTGGATGGCGGCATTGTCGGCCTTGCAGGCGGTCCAGCCCTTGAGCGCGAAGCCGGTGTCCTTCGGAAAGGCCGGGTCGCCGCCGACGAAGTAGGCCAGCGCGCCGGCGCGGGTGGTGCGGAAGGTCTGCGGCGCCTCCGTCAGGGTCGGCTTGAACAGTACCGGGCCCAGGTTGTAGCCGTAGGCGGCGTCCAGCACCTGGCCGGCCAAGGCCTTGGCGGCCGCCTGGCCACGGGTTTCCCCTTCCGTACTGATGGCCACGAGGGCGCTGCACCAGCCGGTCTGGGCGGCGAGCACCTCGGCCTCCGTGATGTTGGCGCTGTAAACGGAAGGCGTGGCGGATGCGGACGCCGCAGCGAAGGCGGTGGCAAGGGCGAGAAGGGTGCGGCGCATGGCGATCCTCGTGGGTTGGGTGACGCCATTCCAACGCCCAAGCGATGACGTGGCCGTCCGCCGACCATGAATTCAGGCCGTCCGATCCATGAAAAACCGATGACAGTCCCACCAGCGCGGCGGGCGCTCCAGACGCCCCTGGGCTTGACGACGGCGGGATGACGACGGGATGTCGATTCCATGTCGGTTGAAACCTGGCTGTAACGTAGGGGCCATAGGCTCTGCACACCTTCCTAACGGTGTCCGTCGCCATGCGCCTCGCCCGCTCCCTGCTCGCCGCCTCCCTCGCCGCCGCCCTCGCCACCCCGGCCCTGGCCGAGGTGCCGATCGACGTGATCGGCAACACCGAGATCTACTTTGACGCCCTGATCCACTTCGACAGCTACCACTACGACCAGGACATCAGCCGCGCCGACGGCCTGGCCCTGACCGCCGCCCAGATCAATGCCAACACCCTGACCAACAACGGCCAGGTGCGCCGTGGCGAAATGATCTTCCGCGGCCGCATGGCCAACGGCGGCGAGTGGCAGATCGGCTACGACCTCGTGGGCCAGCGCGGCACCGGCCGCAACGGTCGCTGGCTGGACGTGAACTACCGCGGCCGCGTCAATGCCGACTGGACGTACCGCGTCGGCCAGTTCAAGCAGCCGAACTCGCTCGAGGAGCTGACCTCGACCCGCAACAACGAATTCATCTCGAAAGCGATGATCACCAACGCCTTCGGCGTGGCCCGCCGCGTTGGCGCCGAGATCCAATACGCGACCCCGAGCATCACCGCCACGGGCACCTGGTTCACCCGCGAGATCAACGTCAACCAGCGCGTCGGCAACGGCTACGGTGCCCGCTTCACCTGGGCCCCGATCGTCGAGCTGGACGCGGGCGAAGTGCTGCACTTCGGCGCCTCGTTCGTCGACCACGACACGGTGCAGGACCGCTACAGCCTCGGCATCCGGCCGCAGGCGGACATCGCGCTGAACAACAACGCGACGCTCGGCAACCTGAACACGATCTCGGTGGCGCTGGCCGACGCCGACCGCGTCCAGATCGCCGGCCTCGAAGCGATGTACTTCAACGGCCCGTTCAAGATCATGGGCGAGTACATGCAGCAGACGGTCAGCCGCACCAACGGCCGCCCGGACTACGAGAGCGACGGCTGGTACGTGTCGGGCCTGTACACCCTGAGCGATGACAAGTTCGGCTACCGCGGCGGCATCTACACCACGGCGGTTCCCAACGACCCGATCAAGGGCCTCTGGCAGCTTGCCGCCCGCTACGACAAGTTGGACGCCAACGATGGCGCCCTGCTCGGCGGCCAACAGGACTCGTGGACGGTGGGCGTGAACTGGTACATCCGTTCGAATTTCCGCCTGTCGATGAACTACGTGATGCTGGACAGCAGCCGCGTGCAGTCGGGCGTGCTGATCAACAACAACCCGAACATCGTCGAACTGCGCGGCCAGATCGCCATCTGACCCTAGGACCGCGGGCCGCCGGGACACCCCGGCGGCATGTCATCGGACTGTCACAGAGCTGACACATACTGCCGGCCGGCGGTCGCAAGGCCCCGGCCCTTGGAGAATCCAGTGAACCTGAAGACGTTTTCCCGACTGGCCGCCGCCGGCCTGATCGCCGCCGCGGCCTTCGCTGCCCAGGCCCAGAACATCACCGGCGCCGGCGCCTCGTTCGTGTTCCCGGTCATGTCGAAGTGGTCGAGCGAGTACGCCGCCGCCGGACAGGGCCGCGTCAACTACCAGTCGATCGGCTCGGGGGGCGGCATCGCCCAGGCCAAGGCCGGCACCGTCGACTTCGGTTCCACGGACGCACCGCTGAGCCCCGCGGACCTCGCCCAGAGCAACCTCGCCCAGTTCCCCTCGGTGATCGGCGGCGTGGTGCCGGTCGTGAACTTGCGTGGCGTCGCCTCGGGCCAGCTGCGCCTGACCGGCCCGGTCATCGCCGAGATCTACCTTGGCAAGATCACCAAGTGGAGCGACGCCAAGATCACCGCCCTGAACCCGGGCGTGACCCTGCCGGACAGCAACATCCGCGTGGTCTACCGCTCCGACGGCTCGGGCACGACCTACAACTTCGTGCACTACCTGTCGCAGATCAGCCCGGAGTGGAAGCAGCGCGTGGGCTTCGGCACGGCGGTGCGCTGGCCGACCGGCTTTGGCGGCCGCGGCAACGAGGGCGTTTCGGCCTATGTGAAGCAGCTGCAGGGCTCGATCGGCTACGTCGAGCTGAGCTACGCCACCACCAACAACCTCACCTATGCCGCCATGCAGAACGCCGCCGGCACATGGGTGCAGCCGAGTATCGCCAGCTTCCGCGCCGCCGCCGCCAGTGCCAACTGGGCCACGGCCGAGGACTTCAATCTGGTGATCACCAACGCCCCGGGCGAGACCAGCTGGCCGATCGCCGCCACGAACTTCATCCTCGTCCCGACGAGCCCGCGCAACCCGGCCAACGCCACCGCCACGCTGGATTACTTCGAGTGGGCCTACGCCAACGGCGACGCCTCGGCCGAAGCCTTGGGCTACGTTCCCCTGCCCGACCCGCTCGTGGAGCGCGTCAAGGCCTACTGGGCGACCAAGCTGAAGCGCTGAGCCACCACCCTCCACGATCCGATTGCCCAGGCGCCGGCCTCCCCCGGCGCCTGCGGCATCATGAGCCCCTGAACACGACCCGACGGAGCCTCGCCATGACCTCGACCCTGATTCGCACCACCTTGGCCCTTGGCGCCGCGAGCCTGCTCGCCGCCTGCGGCGGCTCCTCGGACGCGCCTGCGGCGACCGGCGAGGCGGCTGCGGCCCCGGCGGCACCGGCCAGCATCGACGTCACCGGCGCCGGTGCGTCCTTCGTGTTCCCCCTGCTGTCCAAGTGGTCGAGCGAATACGCGACCGGCTCGGGCAACCGCATCAACTACCAGTCGATCGGCTCGGGCGGCGGCATCGCCCAAGCGAAAGCCGGCACGGTGGACTTCGGCTCGACCGACGCCCCGCTCAAGCCCGAGGAGCTCGCGGCGGCCAACCTCGGCCAGTTCCCGTCGGTGGTCGGCGGCGTGGTCCCCGTGGTCAATATTGAAGGTCTCCCGGCGAACCAGCTGCGCCTCACCGGCCCCCTGCTCGCCGACATCTACCTCGGCAAGGTCACGAAGTGGAACGATCCGGCCATCGTCGAGATCAATCCGGGCACGACGCTGCCGGAGGCCGATATCAAAGTCGTCTACCGCTCGGACGGCTCGGGCACCACGTTCAACTTCGTCAACTACCTCGGTCAGGTCAGCCCGGCGTGGGTCGAGGGCGTGGGCCAGGCGGCGACGTCGGTGAAGTGGCCGACGGGCGTGGGTGGCAAAGGCAACGAGGGCGTGGCGGCCTACACGAAGCAGCTCAGCGGCGCGATCGGCTACGTCGAGCTCAGCTACGCGCTGCAGAACAACCTGACGACGGTCAGCCTGCAGAATGCCGCCGGCAACTGGGTGGCTCCGAGCATCGCCAGCTTCCAGGCGGCGGCGGCCAGCGCCGACTGGGCCAATGCGCAGGACTTCCATCTGGTGATCACCAACGCGCCCGGCGCGGACGCGTGGCCGATCGCCGCCACCAACTTCATCCTGGTCAGCAAGGCCCCGTCGAACCCGGCCAAGGCGCGCGCCGCGCTCGCGTTCTTCCAGTGGGGCTACGCCAACGGCGACGCCCGCGCCGAGGAGCTGGGCTACGTCCCGCTGCCGGATGCGCTTGTCCGCCAGGTTGAGGGCTACTGGGCCCAGAACTTCACGTTCTGAAGGCCGGGTACAATTCCGGTCCCACCGTCCGCCCCGCGTCGGGCGTGATCCAACGCCCGCGTCGCCTGACGCGGGCGTCCTGATCTGAACTCTCCGGTACGAACCCTGATGGCGTCCGCCACGTCCCAACTCGACCACCTGGCCCGCGGTGACGCGCGCGCCGACCGCCTGTTCCGATGGACCGTCGCGGCCGCCGGCTTCTTCGTGCTGATCAGCTTGATCGGCGCCGCCCTCACGATGGCTTGGGGCGGCCGTGAGGCCATCGGCACCTTCGGCTGGAGCTTCCTCAGCTCCGACAACTGGGATCCGGGCAACCTCGTCTTCGGCGGCCTCGCGCCGATCGTCGGCACCCTGATCACGGCCGGCATCGCCCTGTTGATCGCCGTGCCGATCAGCTTCGGCATCGCGCTGTTCCTCACCGAGGTCGCCCCGGCGTGGCTGCGCGGCCCCGTGGCCACCGCCATCGAGCTGCTGGCCGGCATCCCGTCGATCATCTACGGCATGTGGGGCCTGTTCGTGCTGGTGCCCTTCCTCGCTGAGTACGTCTACCCGTCCCTGAGCGAGTATGGCAGCCAGCTCCCGCTCATCGGGGCCTGGTTCGACGGCCCGCCGATTGGCATCGGCATGCTCACCGCCGGCCTCGTGCTGTCGATCATGATCATCCCCTTCATCGCCTCGGTGATGCGTGAGGTGTTCCTCACGGTACCGACGCGTCTGAAGGAGTCGGCCTACGCGCTCGGCTCGACGACCTTCGAAGTGGTCTGGGACATCGTGCTGCCGTACACCCGCTCGGCCGTGATCGGCGGGATCTTCCTCGGCCTCGGCCGCGCGCTGGGCGAGACCATGGCCGTCACCTTCGTGCTCGGCAACGCCAACCGCCTCGCCAACCTGCTCGAACCCTCCAGCTCGATCGCCGCGACCATCGCCAACGAGTTCGGCGAAGCCTTCGCTGACCTGCACCGCAGCTCGCTGCTGGCCTTGGGCTTCGTGCTCTTCATCGTGACCTTCATCGTGCTCAGCATCGCCAAGTTGATGCTGATGAGCCTGCAGCGCCGGGGGGGCAAGTGATGGATACCGCCGTCTCCGAGCGCCTGTTCCAGCGTCGCCGGCTCGTCAATGCGCTTGCCCTCCTGCTGTCGGGCACCGCGGCCCTCGTCGGCCTGTTCTTCCTCGTCTGGATCCTGTTCACCACGCTCTCGAAGGGCATCAACGGGCTCAGCCTCGCGATGTTCACCGAGATGACCCCGCCCCCGGGCGCCGAGGTCGGCGTGGGCGGCCTGCTCAACGCCATCGTCGGCAGCATCGTGATGTGCACGCTCGCGGTGCTGATGGCGGCACCGGTCGGCATCGCCGCGGGCACCTACCTTGCGGAGTACGCCAACTTCCGCAAGATCGGTGGCGTCATCCGTTTCGTCAACGACATCCTGCTGTCGGCGCCTTCGATCGTTCTCGGCCTGTTCGTCTACATGGTGCTGATCGGCACGCCGCGCCAGGTGGCGACGGCGATCCAGTCCACCGAGGCCGGGCAGCAGGGCTGGCTGGCGGGACTCGCCGACTGGCTGATCGGCGTCTCGGGCTTCTCGGCCATCGCCGGCGCCGTGGCACTGGGCTTCATCGTGCTGCCGGTGGTCGTGCGCACCACCGACGAGATGCTGCGCCTCGTTCCCGCCCAGATGCGCGAGGCCGCGCTGTCGCTCGGCATCCCGCAGTGGAAGGTCACCGTGCACGTGCTCTACCGCGCTGCCATGTCCGGCATCCTCACCGGCGTGATGCTCGGCCTCGCCCGCATCTCCGGCGAAACCGCCCCGCTGCTGTTCACCGCCTTCAACAACAGCTTCTGGAACCTCGACCTCGGCGAGCCGATGGCCAACCTGCCGGTCACGGTCTACCAGTTCGCAATGAGCCCGTTCGAGAACTGGCAGCTGCTGGCCTGGGCCGGCGCTTTCCTCATCACCTGCTTCGTCCTGCTGGTCAGCATCACGGCCCGCACCCTCCTGCTGCGCAAGAAGATCGCCCATGACTAACGCCCCGATCGCCCTGCAGACCGCCGTCGCCGGCGGCGAGCCCGCCACGGCTTCGCCGGCCAAGCTGGTCGCGAAGAACCTCAACTTCTTCTACGGCGACTTCCGCGCGCTGAAGGACATCAACCTCACCGTCCCCGAGAAGCGCGTCACCGCGCTGATCGGCCCGTCGGGCTGCGGCAAGTCCACCCTGCTGCGCATCTACAACAAGATCTATTCGATCTACCCGGGCCAGCGCGCCGAGGGCGAGATCCTGCTCGACGGCCAGAACCTCCTGGACCCGAAGTACCCGATCAACCGCCTGCGCAGCAAGATCGGCATGGTGTTCCAGAAGCCCGTGCCGTTCCCGATGTCGATCTACGACAACGTGGCCTACGGCATCGGCCACTACGAGAAGCTCAACAAGTCCGACATGGACGACCGCGTCGAGCAGGCGCTGCGCCAGGGCGCCCTGTGGGACGAGGTGAAGGACAAGCTCAAGCAGAGCGCGCTGGGCCTCTCCGGCGGCCAGCAGCAGCGCCTGTGCATCGCCCGCGCCGTCGCGCTGAAGCCCGAGGTGATCCTGTTCGACGAACCGACCTCGGCCCTCGACCCGATCGCCACTGGCAAGATCGAGCAGCTGATCGCCGAGCTGAAGCAGCAGTTCACGATCCTGATCGTCACCCACAACATGCAGCAGGCCGCGCGCTGCTCCGACTTCACCGCCTTCATGTACTTGGGCGAGCTGGTCGAGCACGGCGTCACGCAGCAGATCTTCACCAAGCCCTCGAAGCAGCAGACCGAGGACTACATCACCGGCCGGTT
>JAIXTZ010000218.1 GCA_027483745.1 Lysobacteraceae bacterium | reverse complement strand
CGGTGTAGGCGGCGGGTTCGACGCGGAATCCGGCATTGATCATCGGGGCTTCCTGGGCTAGCGGGGCTTCTTCGGGGTGATGGCGCGGTAGTGGCCGAGGGCGGCGAGCGCGACGACGGCTTCGCGAGCATGCTCGTCAATCGCGTCCCACGCCGCGGCGTTGAGCATGTCCTCGCGGCAGAGCAGGGCGGCATCCCTCGCCCGCAGGCCTTCGATGTCGCTGCCGGTGACGAACCACATGGCCTTCGACGCACCGGTGCGCAACCACGCCACGCGCGAGAACGGATGGCGCTGCACCACGCCACCGGCGGCGAGCGCGGCGTCGAACTCGGCGCGGGTCGGGGCCTTCTTGGGTGGCTGCAGGTTGCCGGAGGCGCGGTAGCGGGTGATGAAGCGGCCGAACCAGCGGCGGAGCAAGGCCTCGCCATCGGGACCGTCGCCGGCCATGCCGCCGAGGGTCTGCTTCACACGGGCCAGTGCGGCCGAGTCGATCTCGAAGGCATCCGTCGGCACCGCGAGGTCCGGGTCGGCGTAGCGCTCCTTCTCGCCGGCTCGGGACGCCAGTTCCAGCGCGAAGTCCTCGATCAGCTCGGCCTTGGCCGGCGCACGCATGCCGAGCGAGAACGTCAGGCAGGGATCGAGCGCGATGCCGTGGTGGCCGAGGCCGGGCGGCAGGTAGAGCATGTCGCCGGGGGCCAGCGTCCACTCATGGCTGGGCGTGAAGCGCTTCAGCAGCTTGATCGGCGCGTCGTCGCGGAAATCGACGGCCTGGTCGGGATTGGCGTCGATCTGCCAGTGGCGATGGCCGAGGCCTTGCAGCAGGAACACGTCGTACTGATCGATGTGCGCGCCGACCGAGCCGCCTTCGACGGCGAAGCTGATCATCACGTCGTCGATGCGCCAGCGGGGCAGGAAGGGGAAGGCCTCGACCAGCTCGCGCACGTCGGCGTCCCACTTGTCGACGTCCTGCACCAGCAGGGTCCAGTCGCGTTCGGGCACACGGTCGAAGCGGTCCTCCGGCAGCGGGCCGGTCTCGACGGCCCACTGGTCCTTCTTCCGGTCCCACAGGATCAGCCGCGACAGCGCCGTGGCTTCCAGCGACAGCGCGCCAAGGTCGTCCGGACTGATCGGGCTCTCGAAGCTCGGGAACGCGTTGCGGATCAGCAGCGGGCGCTTCTGCCAGTAATCGCGCAGGAAGGCCTCGGGCGGCATGCCGAGCGGGCCTTTGCCGGCGGCGTCGATCTCGATGGGCGGGGCGCTCGCGGACTGGCGCGTCATGGCGTGGTGGATTGTTCGGTGGCGAGGCGGGCATCAAGGCGGCGGCCGCCGGACTCGGCGTAGCGTCGGCAGGCGGTCGGATCGACGAGGGGTTCGCTCGGCGCCTCACCGAGGCGGTACCAGAGCCGGCTGGCCACGGGATGCGGGGAAACGAGGATGTCGCAGGGCAGGGCGGCCACGGTCTCGAATGTCGCGCGAAGCATGGCGGCGAAGGCTGGGTTCGCTGCCGGATCGCTGAATCGGTAGGTCGTTGGCGCCACGGCACTGAGGCTGTCAGCGAACACCATGGCGTGGCAGGTTGCGCCCTCGCAGCTGGTCCATGTGAAGCTGGTGCCACCCAGCGAATGGCCCGGGGTTGCATGGGTCTGGATCACGAGATCGCCAACGCGGACTTCGGCGTTGTCGGCGAGCGTCTCGATCACTTCGACCGGCGGGAATGCCGGCATCCGGAAGGCCAGTTGCGGGTCGCGCATGTCCATGTCGCCCTTGCGCAGCGCGATCAGGCCGGGGCGGCGCGCGCGGAGCGGAGCGCCGGTGGCCTGCTGGATGTCCGCGATGCCGCCGGCGTGGTCGATGTGCTCGTGGGTGTTGAGCAGCACGCGCACGTCCTTCGGATCGAAGCCGAGCGTTCGGATGCTCTCGACGATCCTTGGCCCGGCCTCGGGCGTGGCGCCATCGATGAGCACATGGCCATCGTCGCCGGTGACCAGGAGGGCACTGATGCCGCAGGTGCCCACGTACCACGTGTTGCCGAAGACCTTGCGCGGCGGCGTCGGGTCGCTCCAGCCGGCATCGTCGGGGCAGGTCGGCGTGGCGGCCGGGGTCTCGGCGTGCGCCGCTCCCGCGACAAGCAGCAAGAGGGGAAGGGCCGCGAGGGCAAGGGCGAGGCGCATCGGCAGGCCGTCGTCGCTTAGACCGTCTTCGCCAGCGACTCGGCGCGGCCGGTGTAGGTGCCGGGCGTGAGTTCGAGCAGGGCGCGCTTCGGTTCGTCGGGCAGGTCGAGGCCGGCGATGAACTCGCGGATCGAGGCCTGGGTGATGGCCTGGCCGCGGGTCAGCGCCTTGAGCTGCTCGTAGGGGTTCGGCAGGCCGTAACGGCGCATCACCGTCTGAACGGCCTCGGCCAGCACTTCCCAGCTGGCGTCGAGGTCCTCGGCGAGGCGAGCCGGGTTCACCTTCAGCTTGCCGATGCCGCGGTTGAGCGCGTCGTACGAGACCAGCGTGTGGCCCCAGGCCGTGCCCAGCGCGCGCAGCACGGTGGAATCGGTGAGGTCGCGCTGCCAGCGGCTGATCGGCAGCTTGGCGCCGAAGTGCTCGAACAAGGCGTTGGCGATGCCG